>CAMYEU010000053.1 GCA_947254465.1 uncultured Gemella sp.
GAGATCCTGAGATGTCTCGTGGGCTCGGAGATGTGTATAAGAGACAGGTATTAGAGTTAGTTGATTACTTAAAAGCCGAGTCACAAAGACAAAATCTAAAAGAACCAAGTGAACTTCAAAGTATGATTATAGAAAAACTTGTAGATGTTTATATGGAAGGTACTGTAAAATCTGAATTAAACTATGCACCAGAAAAAGAACTTTCAGTATTTCTATTTGTAGGAGTTAATGGTGTTGGTAAGACAACTTCAATTGGTAAACTAGCTCATAATCTTAAAAAAGAAGGGAAAAAAGTTCTTATAGCTGCTGGAGATACATTCAGAGCTGGTGCAATTGATCAGCTTGATGTATGGGCTAAACGCAGTGGTGCTGATATAGTTAAATCACATGAAGGAGCTGATTCAGCAGCGATAATCTTTGATGCGATTCAATCTGCCAAAGCAAAAGGTTACGATGTATTATTATGTGATACGGCTGGTCGTTTACAAAATAAAGATCATTTAATGAAAGAGCTTGAAAAAATAGTTCGTGTAATTAAGAAGGAAGTTCCAGAAGGTCCTCATGAAGTGTTATTAACAATCGATGCGACAACAGGACAAAACGGAATTCTTCAGGCTAAAACATTCAAAGAAGTCAGTGATGTTACAGGGGTAATCCTTACTAAACTTGATGGAACGGCCAAAGGTGGTATTGTTATAGCTATTAAAAAAGAGTTAGGAATCCCTGTTAAACTAGTTGGATTAGGAGAGAATATTGATGATTTAGAAGTGTTTGATCCTGAGCAATATATCTATGGATTATTCTATCAAGAAAATACCGAACATAAAGATGAACAAGTAGAAGAATAAGAAATAATTTTTATAAATATCCATTTTACAATATTTTATAATATAGTAAAGTGGATATTTTTTACTAATTTATTAATAATTATTAAAATTAAATTGCTATAGTAAATCAATTAAAATATTTTAATATTAAATTAGAATTATTTGTTAAAATTAATTGAAAAAAAAGCAATAAAAGTATATAATAGATATATTAAGAAGGCAATAATATATGGAGGATTATAATGGGATTTTTATCTAAATTATTCGGAAAAAAAGAAGAACAAGTACAAGAGTTAGTTTTAAACTCATACATGAAAGGTAAAGTAGTAGATATTACTGAAGTACCTGATCCAGTATTTGCTCAAAAAATGATGGGAGATGGATTTGCGATTATTCCAGAAGAAGGAAAATTAGTATCTCCAGTTGCAGGAGAAATTATCCAAGTGTTCCCAACAAAACACGCTTTTGGTATTAAATCAGGAGAAGTTGAACTTCTTATTCACGTAGGGTTAGAAACAGTTGCTATGAAAGGTGAAGGATTTGATGTAGCTGTATCTGCTGGAGATAGAGTTGAAGTAGGTCAAACTTTATTAACTTATGATTTAGAATTAGTTAAAGAAAAAGCTAAAGATATTATTACTCCTTGTGTAGTTACAAATATGGATTCAGTAGCTAACATTGGTGTATTAAAATTAAATGAATCTGTTGATTTCTCACAAGAAGTAGCAAAAGTAAAACTTAAATAGACCTAGGTCTATTTAAGTTTTACTGTTAGTGGCGAAATTATGAATGATAAGAAATTTTGGAAGATTATATATCTGTATATAACAAAATATAATTATAATATATTATATTATCGTCCAGAAAAGAAAGATGTCTGGCTTATTAATGAAGATAATGAATTAATAAGATTTATATATGGGGATAGTTTTAAATCAACAGAAATAGATAGTATAGTTTCTAATGTAATTAGAAATGAAGTTAGACTTAAAAAAATGTTTAAACTGAGTAGTTTAAAAATGAAAATCCTTTATGTTTCTCCTGACTTTGATGATGCTATCGATGACTACAAAAAATATAGAATTTCAAGTGGTTTAATTATTGAACGCATACTTTATAATACAAAAAATAGTAAACTATTTTTAAGGGAAAAAGATGCTAAATTTATTGAAGAAACACCTGATACTCTTAGATACAAAAATAGAGTAGTTGAACTTTATAAAAATCAAACACTAGATAGAAATACTTTTAATATAAAATATAATATTTTATCTGGAATGTATTTATTATTATTCTTAGTGAATTTCATTGTTGTATATGCATCGTATAGCAATAATTCATTATTTAGCCATTTAGAATATAGTTATCAAAAAATAATTAGTGGACAGTTTTATCGAATGTTTACAAGTGTTTTTGTTACTGATAATTCTTTGAAACTATTATTTATATTACTATTTATTTTTGTAAGTTCGATACTGTTTAATAGAACAGTAAGTATATTAAAGAGTACAGGAATATTATTTTTAGTATCATTTATTTTCAATTTATTGTTGATATTAGGTTATTCTGGTACACTTGATATTGCTTTAGTTTCTAATATTGCAATATTTGGTTCGATTTTTATGAATCAACTCAGTAAAAAAAATGATAATTTGAAATTTTTATATTCTGGAGCGGTATCAATAGCTTATTTAATTCTAGTCACACTCGTGTTTGAAACATCCATAATACTTTATATTTTTTCATTCATATTGGGAGTATTTTTAGAACTACTTCTAATGAAGAGAAAGAATTTGAATTTTTTACTTTTATTTATATTAATTTTTTGTATTTCAGGAGAATTGATTCAGGTGATGGGTGTTAATACTAAAAGTATAATAAATGGATATAGAGCGAGTAGAATAGACAGTAGATTAGTAAAAGCGTATACTGATGAAGATATATTTAATTTAGAAAAAGAATTAATCTCTAAGAATAAATCTGTGCTTACATATTATGAATTGGGTATGGTAAAAATAACAACTTCAACTAAGCAAGATGCTAAAAAAGTTTTTCTTGAGGGAATAAATTTTGATGATACTTTTGCGCCAATTTACTATAACTTAGCTGTTATAGAGCGTCAAGAGGGAAATTATGAAAAAGCTAAAGAGTATGCGCGAAGAGCTTTTGCTCTAGATGGTAGTGAAAAAAATAAAAATTTTACAGATGAATTGAGTAAGTTTTAAGGTGATGTAAATGATAAATTTTTACGATTTGCAACAGTTTTTAAAATCTTTTGGTATAATAATATATATGAAAGATAGAAAACATACACTAAGTATGGTAGAATATGAAGTAAGAGAGTTAAGACGTTTAGAATTAATTACTAAGGAAGAGTTTATAAGAGCAATAGCAATTATTAGACATGAACTTAATTGTGAATTATCAAAAGGATAGGTGAGGATAATGGAAAATAACCTTATTTTTATAAAGGTACGTAAGAGAATAGAAGAAGATGTTATGAAAATAGAAGAGATGATAAATGCATGTGTTTCTGTAAAAGGTCAGAGAAAATGTCCATTATATCAAGATGTAATTGATACACAGATTTATGGTCTTTCAAAAGAAATTAATATTGCAGTAGAAATAGGGTGTATTTCTGAAGAAGCTGGACGTATTATTTTGGCTGATTTAGAAGATAAGGCCAGTGAAATGTATGCGAGTGTAATTTCAGAAAGTAAAGCAAATTAGTATGATTTTTTTTAAAAGATTACATAGAGCTATAAAGCATGAGAAAAGGCATGTAAGATTAGATTGGATGGTTGCATTAACATTATTAATTTTACTTGTTTTAAGTTGTATGATGGTTTATAGTGCAAGTATGATAGGAAATAAATATGGAACATTTACTTCAGGAGTTCCCGTACCTGAAACTTATTTTCTGCGACGACAGGCAGCGTGGGTAATATTATCATATGTAATATTTTTAATATTTTCAGTTGCAGTGCCTTTCGAAGTTTTTAAAAATAAATCTGTATTGAAAAATGGATTTTTAGTGATGGTATTTTTACTTCTGATACCTCAACTTATGCCAGCTATTAATGGAGCTAAATCATGGATAAGAATAGGTGGATTTAGTTTCCAGCCATCTACATTGGCTCAGTTATTTATTATTATGTACATGGCATTTATTTTAGAGACAAGAAAAGAAAAATTGTTACACGTATGTACAAGCTCAGAGTTGATAAAAGTCTTTTGGATTCCGTTGGCGTTAGTAACGTTAATAGCGATGCAAAATGATACAGGAATGATGCTTATAACATTATCTGTAATTGGTATAATGACTTTTTGTTCTAATATGCACTCGCAAAATGTGAAAAAAATCTTATTACTCGCTTTGATTGCAGGTGTAGCAGTTCTTTTCTTATTCATGTTAAAAAGTGCAATATTTAGTAGTGGTACATCGTATAGAACCAATCGTCTTAAAGTATTTTTAAATCCTTTTTCAGAAGATTTAGCAGCGGCAGCCGACCAAGTGATAAATTCATATGTTGCCTTTGGTAATGGTGGATTATTCGGAAGGGGATTAGGTAACTCTATCCAGAAGTTAGGTTATCTACCTGAAGCTCATACTGATTTTATTCTTGCGATTATAGCAGAGGAGTTAGGATTTATTGGAGTATTATTTGTAGTTAGTTTGTTAATAATAATAATTGGAAAAGTAATTTTTTCTGGTACGAAGTCAAGAAATACATTCTCAGCGATGTATTCTTTAGGTTTTGCTAGTCTATTAGTTGTCCAAGGAGTTGTTAATATAGGTGGGGTTACTGCATCTATTCCAATGACAGGTGTCCCATTACCATTTATTAGTAATGGTGGTAGTTCTATTTTAATATTAAGTATGGGGTTAGGAATAGCTACTAACATTTTATCTCATGTAAAATATTTGCGTAGTAATAGTAAAAAATAATTGAGAATTTGGGTTGATAATATTGATCCAAATTCTTTTTATATTATTTAGATTATGAAATAGAAAAATTTATAATTTATTATGATGAGGCTTGCTAACTTTAGATAATCAAGCTATAATAGTAAAGGTAACTTTTAAAGGAGATTTTAGATGAAATTAGAACAATTTGATTTTTATTTACCTGAGGAACTTATAGCACAAACACCTCTTTTAAAAAGAGATACTAGTAAATTACTTTGTGTAAATAGAAAAAATAATTCACATGAACATAAAGTTTTTTCAGATATTATAGATTATTTTAATCCTGGTGATACTTTAGTACTTAATAATACTCGAGTAATGCCAGCACGATTATATGGTGCTAAAAAGGATACAGGTGCTGCAATAGAGGTACTTTTGTTAAAAAATCTTGGTCATAATGACTGGGAGTGTCTTGTTAAACCTGCTAAGAGAATAAAAGAAGGTAGTATAGTATCTTTTGGTGACGGTATAATGGAAGCAGTTTGTACAAAAGTATTAGATGATGGATTTAGACATTTTGAATTTATATATGAGGGAATTTTCCAAGAAAGATTAGATGAACTTGGAACTATGCCGCTTCCACCATATATTAAAGAAAGATTAACTGATAAAGAAAGATATCAAACAGTTTATTCGAAAGAGGTAGGGAGTTCAGCTGCTCCAACAGCAGGGCTACACTTTACGAAAGAGTTATTAGAAAAGATAAAAGAAAAAGGTGTAAATATAGCTTATTTAACCCTTCATGTAGGACTAGGAACATTTAGACCTGTTGCTGTAGAAAATATTGAAGAACATGATATGCATTCAGAGTACTATACTTTAGATGAAGATACAGCAAAAATAATTAATAAAACAAAAGAAAATGGTGGAAGAGTATTTTCTGTAGGTACTACTTCTACAAGAACATTAGAAACAATTGCACGTGATAATAATGGGAAAATTGTTGCGGCTTCAGGATGGACAAATATTTTTATTTATCCAGGATTTGAATTTAAATGTGTTGATGGTCTTATTACAAACTTCCACTTACCAAAATCATCATTAATAATGCTTGTAAGTGCATTTTATGATAGAGAAAAAGTTATTGAATTATATAACATAGCAGTTGAGAATAAATACCGTTTCTTCAGTTTTGGAGATGCGATGATAATAATCTAGTTTAAGAAAGGAAATATTTATATGAGAGATGTAAAAGAAAATGCAGTATGGTATGAACATATAAAAACTTGTAAACAATCGGGTGCAAGATTAGGTATTGTTCACACACCTCATGGTAGCTTCGAAACACCTGTATTTATGCCAGTTGGAACGCAAGCTACTGTAAAAACAATGTCACCAGAAGAAGTAAAAGGAATGGGGGCAGATATTATTTTATCTAATACTTATCATCTTTGGTTGCGTCCTGGTGAGGAGATTGTTGAAAAAGCTGGTGGACTTCACAAATTTATGAATTGGGATGGAAGTATCTTAACAGACTCAGGAGGATTCCAGGTATTTTCTCTAAGTGAGATGAGAAAAATAGAAGAAGAGGGAGTTCATTTTAAAAATCATTTATCTGGAGAAAAATTATTCTTATCACCAGAAAAAGCCATGCATATTCAAAATGCTCTAGGATCAGATATTATGATGGCTTTTGATGAATGCCCTGACTATAATCATGACTATAAATATATTCGTCAATCTGTAGAGCGAACAAGTCGTTGGGCTGAGAGATGTCTAAAAGCACATAAAAACCCTAAGACACAAAGTATCTTTGGTATAGTTCAAGGTGCTGGATTTAACGACCTTCGTGAACAAAGTGCGAAAGACTTAGTGAGTATGGATTTTCCAGGATATGCTATTGGTGGTTTATCTGTTGGAGAACCAAAACATGAGATGTATAGAGTTTTAGAACATGTAACACCATTATTACCAGCTAATAAAGCAAGATACTTAATGGGAGTAGGATCTCCTGATGCACTATTTGAAGGTGTATTAAGAGGAGTTGATATGTTTGACTGCGTATTACCGACACGTATTGCACGTAATGGAACATGTATGACTTCTGAAGGGCGTGTTGTAGTTAAAAATGCTAAATATGCTGAAGACTTTACACCACTTGATCCAGAGTGTTCTTGTTATTGTTGTAAGAATTATACGAGAGCCTATCTTCGCCATTTATTCAAAGCTGATGAAATCTTTGGAGCAAGATTAGCAACAACTCACAATATACACTTTTTAATTAATATGATGAAAGATATTCGTCAGGCAATTAGAGAAGATAGATTATTAGATTTTAAAGAAGAGTTCTTTGAAAAATATGGATTAAATCAAGAAAATCCTAAAAATTTCTAAGAATTTAATAAAAAAAGAATAATAAAGGTTTATTTTTTACTGAGTATATAGTAGAATAAATATATATTAAACAAATGGAGGTAAATCATGCAATATTCATATATTAATATTATTATGATTGTAGTTCTTTTCGCTTTTATGTACTTCATGATTATTAGACCACAATCTAAAAGAAATAAAGAATTAAAACTTCTTCAAGATTCTTTAAAAGAAGGAGATAGAATTGTAACTTTCGCAGGAATTTATGGAGATATCGTAGAAGTAGGGACAGTAACAGTAAAAGTAAGGATTGCACCAAAAGTAGAAATCGAATTAGACAGAAATGCTATTCGTAGTCTAGTTGCAAAATAATAAATATAAAAAGCAGATTATTTGAGTAATCTGCTTTTTTTTTTTCAAAAGAAGAGAGTTAAATTAAATACATAGTATAAAAAATAGTTTGTATACTTATTATATTGTATCATATGTATATATTGATAGTTAAGGAAAAAACAGCTTAATAGCGATAAATAATGTAAGTATTCTATAAATAATAATATGAATATAAGTATAAAAAATCTTATCATTAAAAATAAATAAAAAAATGAATTGAAAATTAAAATTTATATATATTATATTTTAGTTTATACTAAAAGAAATATAGAAACAATAGATAACTATTAAGAGTATTAATTGCTTTCTATATAAATATTTTTAATAAAATTATTTGGAGGCAATATGATTAAAGATAATAAAATTCTAAAATATGGAATAAAAAAATTAAGTTTTGGAATAGTATCTATAGCTGTTGGAGCTGTCATATTCTTGAGTGGAGATGCTAGTGCACACGAAGAAATTCTTACAAAAGATAGTGGTAATATAGAAAAAGTTACTTCTAAAAATAGTGTTTCAATTACTGAAAAGAATAATATATCAAAGGATTATAATATAAAATCTAGTAATAAGTTAGGTATTGAGGAAACTAAAGAAGAACTTAAAATTGAAAAAAATTTACCCAAGAAAACAGAATTAAATACTAATATATCGAATATTTCCGAAATAGAAATTATAAAAAATAAGAATGGTATAACAGGTTCGAATTCTTTAAACCATAATTTAAATGTTATTGATAAGCGAGTAGATGATAGTAGTGATATTGCTAGTTTACTAACGAAGGTAATTAATAAAAATTCAGAAGAAAATAAAGTAATACCTGAAACAGTTGAAAATACGGAAGAATTTGTAGAAAAAGGGACAAAAATTATTTCTAGACTAACTAGCAAATATGCTGAAGATATAGCAAGAGGATATATTGGTTTAGAAGGTGGGAAATACGATAGTCTAATTTATAAAAAAGCAGTGCTTAATCCTGATGGGGATGATGACGGGGATGGTATAGCCAATAAAGATGAATTATATATTTATAAAAAAGATGGACGTACTTATCTTGGATACGATATACATCCAAGATTAGCAGATACTGATGGAGATGGATTAAATGATAAAGTAGATAAGAATAAATTAATCTGGAACATATCAGCAAGGGATATGGCTATGTTTATCAATTTAGTTTATGAGAATGACAAAAAAATAGATGACATTCTTAAAAAACATGCTCCAGCAGGAACTCTTTCAAATAACATTCAAAAGATGACTAACAATGAGCTTGGACCATATTGGCGAGTAAGAGAAACATATCACCAAGACAATGGACTTGATGCGGTGCTATTTGAAACAACTAATAATTTCCCATTTTTAAAAGGAGATAAGATTCAAGTTCTTGCTTTTGCAGGTACAAATGTTAAACAAGCAGGAGATTTGAAGGCTGATTTAGCATTGTTTTTTGGTAATGAATCGAATCAGAGTGAAGCAGCTATTCAATTAATGAAAAAAATTAAAAGCGATAGTACTATTACGAATTTATACATTACTGGGCCTGTCTCTTATACACATCTCCGAGCCCACGAGACATCTCAGGA
>CAMYEU010000054.1 GCA_947254465.1 uncultured Gemella sp.
TTATTAAAAGAATTTGAATGAACTAAATGGATAGTATCTTAAGCTTACTTTCCCAATCATTGCTTCTTTCTTAACAAATCCAAATACACGACTATCTGTACTGTGTTGTCTGTTATCTCCTAACACGAAGTATGTACCTTCTGGTACAGTTTTAGATTTTGTACTACTTAAAAATTCAATATTAAAATCTGGTGTAAATGGTGCAGTTCCAGAAGCATTAGCTTCTTTAATTTTTTGAGCTAAGTATGGCTCTTCAACTTTTTGACCATTTACATATAGTACATCGTTTCTGTATTCTATAGTGTCTCCTGGAACTCCGATTATACGTTTAATATAATCGTCAGTTTCATTTGCATGGAAGACAACCTCATCTCCACGTTCATAATTTTTACTGAATTTGTTAACGAAAACTTTGTCGTTATCAGCAAAAGTATAATCCATCGAATGTCCCTTTACTGTAAAAGGTGCGATAAGATATGTGCTTATAAGAAGATAAATAGCAATAGAAACTACTACGACTACTATCCACTCCATAATTTCTCTTAAAATTTTCACTGGTATATCCCTCTTTTATTTTATTTATGATTAATAATTCTACCATATATTAATAGAAAAATCAAAAATAATTCCCTTATATTAATAATATCAAAATATAGAATATTATTTTGTAAGCACTATTATTGTATTTTTTTATCTATATGCTATAATTATCTATACGGGAGTCTGTGAACAGTCTGAGAGGAAATATTAATATTTCGACCGAACCTGATCTGGATAATGCCAGCGTAGGTACACTTAGCTTAAAGACAAACTTAGACCCCCCTTATATTGTAAGGAGGTTTTTTATTTTGATAAATTGCAGTATTGCATTACAAATTCTTCCGCTTGATAATCATGATGGAAGATTAAAAATCATAGATAAAGTTATCTATTTTCTACAAAATAAGCATTCAAATGTAACCGTTACTCCATTCGAAACTGTATTTGAAGGTGAATTCAATGAGCTTATGGATACTCTTAAAGAATGTCTTATCCTAGCGGGTGAGGATAGTAAAAATATTTTTGCAAATGTGAAAATTAATTATGGAGAAGTTTTAACTATAAATGAAAAAATTGACAAATTTAATCAATAAATATGCAGCAACTATTTCAATGTTGTTCCTAGTGATTATTTGGCAAGGAGCTGGTAATCTCGGACTACTTCCAAAATACATCATACCTACACCTGTTGAAATAGTAAAAGCATGTATAAAAAATTACGAACTATTAATATTTCACAGCAAAATCACCCTACTCGAGGCTGTAATAGGTCTATTCCTAGGGATAGTCATAGCATGGCTTCTTGCTTTAATTATGGATAGTATTCCTATATTTAACAAGGCTATCTATCCCCTTCTTGTATTAACTCAAACTATACCAACTATTGCAATTGCACCTATTCTTGTTTTATGGTTAGGATATGGACTTACACCAAAAATTGTATTAATTGTTATAACAACAACTTTCCCAATAGTTGTAAGTATACTAGATGGATTTAGAAACTGTGATAAAGATATGATTACTTTATTACAACTAATGAATGCCAGTAAATTACAAATACTTTGGCACGTAAAAATTCCAACTAGTCTTAGCTACTTTTATGCCGGACTTAGAGTGAGTGTATCTTATGCCTTTATAGCAGCAGTGGTTGCTGAATGGTTAGGTGGATTTGAAGGACTTGGAGTTTATATGATTAAAGCGAAAAAATTATTTGAATACGATACTATGTTCGCAATCATAATACTAGTATCTGTTATCAGTTTATTAAGTATCGAACTTGTTAAACTAAGTGAGAAAAAATTTATTAAATGGAAATACATAGGAGAAAATCATGAAAAAGATATTAACTAGCATTTTTGCTTTTATCTTAGCAATTTCATTAACTGCATGTAGTACAGTTAATAAAAATGCAGAAAAAAAAGAACTTAAAAAAGTGGATTTCGTACTTGACTGGGCGATTAACACAAACCACACTGGTTTATATGTAGCTAAAGAAAAAGGATACTTCGCTGAAGAAGGTATTGACCTTGACATTAAGCCAGCACCTGAAGACAGTACTTCTGACTTAATTATTAATAATAAAGCACCTTTTGGTATTTACTACCAAGACTCAATGGCTAACAAACTTTCTAAAGGTGCAGGAATCACTGCCGTAGCTGCAATTATCGAACACAACACTTCTGGTATCATTTCACTTAAGAAAAACAATATCAAAGAACCAAAAGACCTTGAAGGTAAAAAGTATGGAACTTGGAATGATCCAGTAGAATTAGCAATGGTTAAATCATTAATCCAAAAGCAAGGTGGAGATGCTAACAAATTAAATCTAGCTCCGAATACAGATACAAACTCTGTTACTCCACTAGAAAATGGTCTTTTCGATGCTGCTTGGATTTACTATGCATGGGATGGTAAATTAGCTGAAAGCATGAAATTAGATATTAACTACTTCTATCTAAAAGATTTCAATAAAGATTTAGACTACTATTCTCCAGTAATTATTGCTAATAACGATTACTTAAAAGAAAATAAAGAAGAGGCTAAAAAAGTTCTTAGAGCTATTAAGAAAGGATATGTCTACGCTATAGAACATCCTGAAGAAGCTGCAGAGATTTTAATCAAAAATGCTCCAGAATTAAAAGATAAAAAAGATTTCATCCTTGAATCTCAAAAATATCTATCTAAACAATATGCATCAAACAAAGATCACTGGGGTGAATTCGATGCTAACAGATGGAATGCATTCTACCGTTGGGTTAACGAAAACAAAATTACAAAACAACCTCTTGCAGAAAACACTGGATTCAGCAATGACTATATAAAATAATGAATATACTATCAATAAAAAACTTATCTTTCAATTATCCAAACAATAAAATACTAAAAGATATAAACATTCATGTCGATAAAGGTGAAGTCGTATCTATACTTGGTGGAAGTGGTGTTGGTAAAACCACACTTTTCAATATTATCGCAGGTATAAATTCTCTTCAAAGTGGAGAAATCTCTATAAAAGGTAACACAGACTATAAAGGTCGTGTAAGTTACATGCTTCAAAAAGACTTATTATTGGAACATAAGACTATTATTCAAAACATTATACTTCCTCTTTTAATAAGAAAAATTAATAAAAAAGAAGCAGAAGAAGAAGCGATAAAGAATCTTAAATTATTTAATCTTTACGAATATAAAGATAAATATCCTAGTGAGTTAAGTGGCGGAATGCGTCAAAGGGTTGCACTACTTCGTACATATATGTTTAAAGAAGAACTATTCTTACTAGACGAACCTTTCAGTGCACTTGATGCCATTACAAAAATATCATTACATTCTTGGTATCTTGAAATCAAGAATAAACTTGATATAACTACTCTACTAATCACCCACGATATAGACGAGGCTATTGACCTAAGTGACAGAATTTATATCATTAAAAATAAACCTGGTGAAATTGTATCTGAAATAAAAATAAATCTTGATGAACAAAATCAAGATGAACAAAAACTTAAATATAAAAAAGAGATACTAAATATACTTGGATTATAATAATACACCCTAGCGTGAACTTTCACACTAGGGTGTATTTAATTATTTATAAATACTATATTTTTTATTGATTAAATAGATTAACACCGCAGGTATTACTGTAAAAAACATTAATTTATATCCAAATACTTCTAACGCAAGAAATATAGGTGCAATGTATGTCTTAGTTGCCGCTGAAAATACTAAACAATATCCTAAGGCTGCTGTTACTAAAATAGGTAGGCCCAACCAAGTTCCTAAAATCACACCACAAGTCGCTCCAATCGCAAATAACGGCGTAACCTCTCCTCCGCTAAAGCCAATCCCCGTACAAACTGCTGTTAATACGATTTTTAGCATAAAATCATAAACTTGAATCTGTTCAAAGTTTGTAAAAGATATCCCAATTAAATTCGTACCTAACGAGGCATATCTGTACTCGAAAACGAAACTAGTTAATATAAAAGCTGCTAAAAGTATCCATGTTATATTCTTATTAATAGCTACTAATTCTTTTATTTTTCTTTGAAGGAGAACAAATAAGATTCCTACAAAAACAAAAATAACTCCAACTAAAACTAATTTAGAAATAAACTCTAAATTTATATTAATTTCACTTACATCTATTGCCACGAAGAATTTTTCCAAACCTAATTTATGTGACAAAAATGCACTTATATACGCTGCTACAATATATGTTACATACTCATAAATTTTATTTATTGTAAAGTTAAATTTGCCACTAACAACCTCTAAAATGAATACTACAGCAGCTAATGGAGTTTGGAATAATCCAGCAAAACCACAAATCATTCCTAATTTTACGAAAAATTGTTTTTTCTCTGTACTGAAATCATTTGAAGCCATATTACCACCAATTGCTCCACCTAATTGCACAGCTACTCCTTCACGTCCTACACTCACACCGAAGCTATGTGCCAATAAAGTATTTAAAGTCAAAATAAACGGAAATTTCCATGTAACTTTCTCTTTTTTATTAGTTGCCGCTTCAATAAAATACTTCATACCTATCGCACCGGTATGTAAATATTTATTACTAAACTTAATAAAGATTAATATCAATGGCGTTAAAATTAATAAATACTTGTAATAATTACTAGTTAACTCTATTAGCTTTAATAACGTTTGACCAAATAACGAACAACAAATCGATATTAATAATACAGTGCTCACTACTCTTATGTAATAATTTTTCAACATATTATCTACACTTCTCTCCTTTAAATATAAATCTGAGAAAGAAATTCAACTAAATTCCCTTCTCAGATTCTTTACTATTGATTCTTCTTAAAACTTAGATTTGATTTTTTCGGTTGATCATAACTGAATCCTTCTCCTATAATATCATGAACTTCGGTTATTGTCACAAAAGCCCGAGGATCAATTTTATAAACTAAAGATTTCAATTTTCCTATTTCATTTCTTGAAACTACACAATAACCTATATTCAAATCTTTCTTAGAATAGCTTCCTTGTCCTTTTATATAAGTTAACCCACGACTCATATCTTCTTGGATTTTTTTAGTGATAAGTTCTATTTCAGATGAAACTATCATTACACCTTTTCCAGGAACTCCACCTTCAACAACATAATCTATTACTTTAGTACATATAAAAATATAAATTAAAGTATATAGAATCGCTGGAAAACTCTTAACTACCACAAATGTTAATACAATGATAATACCATCAATAATTTGAATGATTCTTCCGATTGAACTACCTGTATAAAGTTGAACAATTTTTGCTACTATATCTACTCCCCCTGTTGTTCCTCCTGCTAGAAAGACTATCCCTAGACCTAGACCAGCTAATAATCCTCCAAATACAGCAGCCAGCAACCTATCTCCACCAAGATCTATTACTATATGATACTTTTCAAATATTCCTATCCAAAATGTTAACATAATAATACCATAAACTGTATATAGCATCATTTTCCTATCTAGCATTTTATATCCAATAATTAACAAAGGAATATTTACTAGTATAGTACCAATAGATACCGATAATCCAACTGCATATAAGAGTAATAATGCTATCCCTGTTCCTCCACCTTCTGCTAATTTATTCGGTACATTAAAATGCATAATAGCAAAAGAATAAATAGCGCATCCCAAAGATATTATAAATAATTCTTTTAAAATTTTTTTGAAATTTATATTTTTAACATTTTTTCTCATAGTGCACCCCCAAAATCAATCTCATCCTAATTATAACAGGTTTAACAATGTTAGACAACTACAGTAAATAATATTTTTACTCCTTTATTTTTATAAATTTCATCTTTTCTTAGACATTATTACAAATTTGTACTATAATTATAATATCAATATTGGAGGTTGACTTTTAAAATGAATAAAAACTTCATACCTAATTATCTTACCCTTTGTAATATTTTTTGTGGTTTTATGTCTATTTTAACAACATCACATAAATATTTTATCTGGGGTACTGTCTTTATTATTTTAGCCATGCTTGCAGATAGATACGATGGTATTGTCGCAAGAAAACTTGGAGTTGTTTCTGAAATAGGTCACGACTTAGATTCACTATGTGATGTGGTAAGCTTCGGAGTTGCTCCTGCCATGCTCGTTTTTGAAATATTTGTTACTAATGATAAACCATCAACTTTATTAATGGTTATTGTAGCTATTCTTTGTGGTATATACGTATGTTGTGGGGCTTATCGATTAGCTAGATTTAATGTTACAAAAATGAAAAATGGATATTATCAAGGAGTTCCTATTACTACATGTGGAACAATACTTGCAATAATTGCACCAATTAAATTACCAAGCATTGCAATACTAATACTATTAATAATAAGTTCATACTTAATGATAAGTAATATAAAAATAAAAAAAATATAAAAAATGTTATAATTGTAATGTGTACCAAAGATTCTGGACATGTATATATTTTGTTTAAATAAGTGGATGTTTCCCTATATTATACAGGAGGCATCCATTTTGTTTTTGATTGAATTCTCTTATTCTTGTAGTAATATATATTATATCGTGAATAAATTTTATATATGTTTACTCTACTTAGAAGTTAACATCACGAATATTATAATTAACCTTTTATAATTGATATTTTATCCCAAAATAAGTAATCCTAAAAAATAGTTATTACTTTAATTTTACTTTTATTTATTATATAATCTTATAGGACTATATTAAATTTTATATAAGGAGCATCTTAATGATATTTACAGAAATTAGCAGCGACGAACTACAAATAGTACAAGAAAAAAATAATAATCGTTACTTTTTGCAACAAGCTGCTGTATATAGTAAAATGCTAAATTTCAATAAACTAAAGACAAAAATTCTTGCAGTAAAGGAAAATAACACAGTTCTAGCATATGCAACATTTATTTACTTCCCTTACAAAAAATTCTTCTATAAAGTTACTGCTCAACACGGTCCTATAATGGATTATTCCAACACAGAATTAGTAACATTTTATATGACTGAATTAAAAAAATATTTTGCTAAAGATTTTCGTGTTCTATGTGTGAGGGTCAATCCATTCTTAAATGAACAAATTTATAAAGATATCGAATATATTGAAACTACTAAGGAAGCTATTAAAACAGATAAAATATTAACTTCACTAGGATACAAACCGCTTAATGATGACTTATTCACAAACCCTACTCTAGCTTCTCGTTGTATATACTCAAGAGAATTAGAAGAAACTCTTACTGAAGATACAATATTGAAAACTGTTTCGACTATGGCTAAACGATCTATTAACAAAGCAATAAAAGAAGGAATAATTGTAAAAGAAATCGACATTTTTAATGATAAAGATGCCGAAATATTTGATTCAATAAACAAAAGTACAGAAGATAGAATTAACTTTCAGATCAGAACTAGTGAATACTTTAGAAATCTGAAAACTGCATTAGGTGATAAGCTTCACCTTATGGTTTCTTATTTAGATTGTAATTTACTTATTTCTAAATTAAATGAAGAAATTAAAGAATACAACATAGAAAAAAATAAACTAACAGAAAAACTTGATACCGGAAAAGTAAATCCAGAAAAAACTATGAATAAAATAACTAGAATAACTGAATCAATTGATCTCAATAATGAAAAAATAGCTAAGATATCTTCTTTAAAAAAAGAAAATGGAAATATTGTTTATCTTTCATGTGCAAGTTTTATAGAGACAAAACAAGATTTCATCTACTTTACCGGGGGAATGAAAAAAGAATTTTCTAGATTTAACGGTTCATACTTAGTAATGTATACAATGATTAAATATGCGATTAGAAATCAGTTCAAAATTTTTAATTTCTTTGGAACATCTAAAAATTTCACATCTGAAAACGCTACTGATTATAGCGTTCTTCAATTCAAACGTCATTTCAATGGAAATGTAGAGTACTTTATGGATAATTACGAAATTAGAAATGCTATTGGAAAAATTTGGAAAATATAATAAAAAAGGAATTGAGTTTTTAGCTCAGTTCCTTTTTCTTATCTATTCTGATTTTTTGGCTGCTTTTTTAGTAGCTTTTTTTGGTCTTTCTTTTTTCTGAAGTTTATTGTTTTCTGGATACATTACTTTGTCTACTAGTCCATACTCACATGCCTCTTCTGCTGTTAGATAATTATCACGTTCTGTATCACGTTCAATAGTCTTAATAGTTTGACCTGTTCTATCTGCTAAGATTTTGTTTAATTTTTCTCTCGTTCTTAGAATGTGTCTAGCTGCAATTTCTATTTCTGTTGCTTGACCTTGTGCACCACCTAATGGTTGGTGAATCATTACTTCTGCATTTGGAAGAGCATATCGTTTACCAATAGTCCCAGCTGCAAGTAAGAATGCACCCATACTAGCTGCCATCCCCATACAAATAGTAACAACATCACATTTAATATGTTGCATTGTATCATAAATTGCAAAACCAGCTGTTACACTTCCACCTGGTGAATTAATATAAAAATATATATCTTTTTCACTATCTTGTGCTTCTAAAAATAAAAGCTGACTTGTTATTGAATTTGCTACTTGATCATTTACATCAGAACCTAGAATTATAATTCTGTCTTTTAATAATCTTGAATAAATATCGTATGCTCTTTCCCCTTGAGAAGTTTGCTCTATTACTGTAGGAATTAAATTCATTTTCTTACCTCCTAATTTTCGTTTTCACTAGATATTATATATCAAAAATGGTCAATTAGCAACTTTTTTCCCTTTCTTATCATTCTATATCCCCAATAAAATAACACTTAAATTTAAATAAAAAAATCGGGAGTGACTCAAAAATCGTGATTTCGAAGAAATCGATTTTGTCGAGTCACCCCCGCACAGTTTATTAGATATCTAAAAAGCTTTTCTAAAGCGATTTTAGATATCAATAAACC
>CAMYEU010000055.1 GCA_947254465.1 uncultured Gemella sp.
ACGAGATCCTGAGATGTCTCGTGGGCTCGGAGATGTGTATAAGAGACAGGGAATAACATTGGCAAAAGAGCCTAAAGACATTACATTATCAGAAATTTATCAAATCATTTATCCTGATAAATATTTAGTAAATATCCATGAAGGTGCTAATAAAGAATGCCCAGTTGGTTTAAATATCGAAAATTTATTACAGCCAGTATTTAATGAAGCACAAGAAGCTTTTTATAAAAAACTTGAAAGTAAAACATTAGAAAAATTAATTAAAGAATTATACATAATAGGAGAAAAATAAACAATGAAAGCAGCAGTACACACAAAATATAATAAAAATAATATAGAACTTGAAATTAGAGAAGTAGTAGTACCTACAATAAATGAAGACGAAGTGTTGGTAAAAGTTACAGCAGCAGGAGTAAACCCACTAGATAACATGATTTCACGCGGAGAAGTGAAGATTATCGTACCTTACACACTTCCACAAGTTGCAGGTAATGAAGTAGTAGGTATTATTGAACAAAAAGGAAATAATGTAGCTAATTTTGAAATTGGAGATAGAGTATTCTCTAGATTACCATTAGATAAAATCGGAGCTTTTGCTGAATATGTAGCTATTAACCAAGATGCAATCGCTAAAGTACCAGATTATCTAACTGATGAAGAAGCAGCAGCCGTTCCATTAACAGCATTAACAATTATGCAAGCTCTAGAACTTATGGGAGCAGAATCAGGAAAAACAATCTTCATCTCAGGTGGAACAGGTGGAGTAGGTGGTATGGCTATTCCTATCGCTAAAGCAAAAGGGTTAACAGTAATTACTAATGGTAGTGTAGAAAATAAAGAACGTGTTGAAAAATTAGGTGTTGATCAGTTCATCGATTATAAAACAACAGATTATACTAAAGTATTAAAAGATGTTGATTATGTGCTTGATACTTTAGGTGGAGCAGAAACTGAAAAACAAATGACTATTATGAAGTCAGGCGGTAAATTAGTTTCATTAAGAGCTATGCCAAATGGAAGTTTCGCTAAACGTATGAGCTTAGCTTGGTGGAAACAATTTATCTTAGGTTTAGCTGGAAGAAAATTTGATAGAATGGCAAATAAATATGGAGTATCATATGACTTCATCTTCGTAGAATCAAATGGTAAACAACTTCAAGAAGTAGCTGACATTTTCACAAAATTAGAAATTAAGCTATCTGTAGATACTGTATTTGACTTTAAAGATGTAAATAATGCTTTAGATAAAGTAGCGAATGGACGTTCAAGAGGTAAAACAGTTTTAAGTTTTAAATAATATAAATATTATAGAAATAACAAGAGAAGGGAGCGACTAGAAAATTATGATTTCTTAGTAATTAATTTTCCAAAGTCGCTCATGTTATCTGAAAATATCAACAAACATAATAAAGTTAGGAGACAATAATTCCGGAGATGGCACAACAAGCAATAGATAGTATTAAAGAATTAGGTTACAGTAAAATTAACTTACTAGGATTATCAATGGGTGGAATGATCGCTCAAGAAGTAACAAGATTAAATAGCGACTTAGTAGAAAAATTAATCCTAGTAGGAACAGGGCCAAGAGACGGCGAAGGAATCGGAACTGTAACTAGTACTACTTTTAAATTCATGCTAAAAGCAGGATTAAATAGGGTAGATCCTAAGAGATTTATCTTCTATAATCACGATGAAAAAGGAAAAATTGAAGCGAATAAAGTACTAGATAGATTAGCAAGTCGTAGTAAAGAAAATGCAGATGCCGATATGAAAGTACCAGGCTTTTTAAGACAATTAAAAGCAATAAAACGTTGGAGTACTGTAGGATATGACGATTTAAAATTTATTACGCAACCTACACTAATCGCAAATGGTGATAAAGACTTAATGGTTCCTACAGTTAACTCATATAACATGCATCAAAAAATAGAAAATAGCAAATTAATAATTTATCCAAATGCAGCACACGGATCATTATTCCAATACGCAGATGAATTTTCAAAAGAGTTAATAGAATTTTTAGGAGAATAAGAAGCCAAACTAATTAAAAGTAGCTTGTTAGAAAGTAATTATACTTAAGACACACAGTTTATCAGCATCAAAACCTAGAAGAACAAAGTAAATATTAGAGATAATATTCTTTAATAAAACTTATTATCATATAATTCTTAGTAATTTTTAAATTGAATAAAATCCTTGACAATAACGGTCGTTTAGTATAATATAGACTAAGTAAACCGTAATAAAAAATATTAGTAAAGAGACTTTTATTTCATGTTTTTTTTAGAAGAGAGTTTAATCCTGAGGCTGAAAGATTAAATAATAATGATTGAAATATGTAACACTCTTTATAAAACTGAATATGAATTGAAAGGTATCAGAAAACTGATATGAATTCGGGTGGCACCACGAAATTAGTAATCGTCCCATGTAGTTAAGTAACTATATGGGACGTTTTTTTATTTCAAATTATAAGAGGTTTGCTAATATTAGAAGTTAAAATTGATAAAAATATGGAGGCACTTATGACAACAATTACGAAAGAACAAGTAGCCCACATCGCTCATCTTTCTAGATTAGAAATCCAAGAAAGTGAAGTAGATGGGTACATCGAAAAATTAGAAAAAGTTGTAGATTTATTTGATACAATCAACAGCGCACCAACAGAAAATGTAAAACCAACATATCACGTTTTAGACTTAGTGAATGTATTCCGTGAGGATGTTGCAAAACCTGGAATGGATAGAGAAGAAGTTCTTAAAAATGCTCACGAAACTGAAGCAGGACAATTCAAAGTACCTACTATTATTGAATAAAATAAGGAGATAATTTAATGAGTTTATTACATGAATCAATTGAAAGTTTAGAACTTAAACTTAAAAATAAAGAAATTAAACCAAGTGATTTAGTAAAAGAATCACTAGACAGAATTAAAGCTACTGATGAAAAAGTAGGTTCATTCATTACAGTAACTGAAGAAGTAGCATTAAAACAAGCTGAAACCTTAGACCGCGCTCAAGAAGAAGGACGCGTTGAAGGTAAATTATTTGGTATCCCAATGGGAATCAAAGATAACATTGTAACAAAAGACATTCAAACAACTTGTGCATCAAAAATCTTGGAAGGATTCAATCCAATTTACGATGCAACAGTAATGAACAAACTTAACAAAGAAAACCCAATTCTTTTAGGGAAATTAAACATGGACGAGTTCGCAATGGGTGGTTCTACAGAAACATCTTACTACAAACTTACTCGTAACCCTCATGACTTAGATGCAGTACCAGGAGGGTCAAGTGGTGGATCAGCTACAGCGGTAGCAGCAGGACAAGTTAGCTTCACTCTAGGAAGTGACACAGGTGGTTCTGTACGTCAACCAGCTTCTTACTGTGGTGTAGTTGGATTAAAACCAACTTACGGACGTGTATCACGTTTTGGATTAGTAGCATTCGCTTCATCATTAGACCAAATCGGACCAATGACTCGTACAGTTAAAGATAACGCTCGTGTATTAGAAATCATCTCAGGATTAGATGCTAACGACATGACTAGTGCACCTGTAGAAGTACCAGAATTCAGCAAAATCATTACTGGAGACATCAAAGGTAAGAAAATCGCTCTTCCTAAAGAATACTTTGGTGCTGGAATTGACGAAGAAGTTAAACAAGCAGTACTTGAAGGTGTTAAATACTTAGAAAGCCAAGGAGCTATTGTAGAAGAAGTAAGTCTTCCAAATACAGACTACGCTATTTCAACTTACTACATTATCGCTTCTGCTGAAGCAAGTTCAAACCTTTCTCGTTTCGATGGTATTCGTTATGGATACAGAAGTCCAAACGCAACAAACCTTGAGGAAATCTATAAAAAAACACGTGGAGAAGGATTTGGGGCTGAGGTTAAACGCCGTATCATGTTAGGAACATACGTATTATCTTCAGGATACTACGATGCATACTACAAAAAAGCACAACAAGTTCGTACATTAATTAAACAAGACTTTGATAGAGTATTCGAAGAATACGATGTAATCATTGGACCAACTGCTCCAACAGTAGCATTCAACATTGGAGAAGAAGTAGGAGATCCAATTAAAATCTACGCTAACGATATCTTAACAATCCCAGTAAACATGGCTGGATTACCAGGTATCAGTATTCCATGTGGATTCAAAGGTAACCGTCCAATCGGTATGCAAATTATTGCAAAACCATTCGCGGAATCTACATTATATGATGTAGCGTACAACTTCGAACAACACTACAACTTACACGATAAAAAAATAGAATTATAATAGGAGAAACAAGATGCATTTTGAAACAGTAATTGGACTAGAAGTCCATGTAGAATTAAAAACAGATTCAAAAATATTCTCACCATCTCCAGCTCACTTTGGTGCAGAACCAAACACTAACACAAATGTTATCGACTTAGGATACCCAGGGGTACTTCCAGTAGTAAACAAAAGAGCGGTAGAATGGGGAATGAAAGCAGCAATGGCGCTTAACATGACAGTAGCTCGTGAGTCAAAATTCGATAGAAAAAACTACTTCTATCCAGATAACCCGAAAGCATACCAAATCTCACAATTTGACCAACCAATCGGGGAAAACGGATGGATAGATATCGAAGTAAACGGAGAAACTAAACGTATCGGTATTACACGTGCTCACCTTGAAGAAGATGCTGGTAAATTAACTCACAAAAATGGTTATTCATTAGTTGACCTTAACCGTCAAGGTACACCACTTATCGAGATTGTATCTGAGCCAGATATCAGAACTCCAGAAGAAGCATATGCTTACTTAGAAAAATTACGTTCAATCATTCAATACATCGAAGTGTCAGACGTTAAGATGGAAGAAGGATCAATGCGTTGTGACGCGAACATCTCTATCCGTCCTTATGGTCAAGATGAATTCGGTACAAAAACTGAGCTTAAAAACTTAAACTCATTCACTTTCGTTAAAAAAGGATTAGAGTACGAAGAAAAACGTCAAGAACAAGTTATCCTTTCAGGTGGAGTAATCAACCAAGAAACTCGTCGTTTCGATGAAACAACAGGAACAACTAAACTTATGCGTGTTAAAGAAGGTTCAGACGATTACCGTTACTTCCCAGAGCCAGATATCGTACCTATGATTATCTCTGATGAATGGATGGAAGAAGTAAGAAAAACTATTCCAGAACTTCCAGATGCTCGTCAAAGAAGATACCAAGAAGAACTTGGATTACCAGCATACGATGCTCACGTTCTTACATTAACTAAAGAAATGTCAGACATGTTCGAACAAACTGTAGCTTTAGGAGCAGATCCAAAACTAGCTTCTAACTACCTAATGGTAGATGTAAATGCATACTTAAACAAAGTTCAACAAGAACTTAAAGATACAGCATTAACTGCAGAAGGTTTAGCAGGAATGATTAAATTAATCACTGACGGAACAATCTCAAGTAAAATCGCTAAAAAAGTATTCGCAGAACTTATCGAACACGGTGGAGATGCTGCACAAATCGTTAAAGAAAAAGGTCTTGTACAAGTATCAGATAGTGGACAATTATTAGCTTGGGTAAACGAAGCATTAGATAACAATCCAAAATCTATCGAAGACTACAAAAACGGTCGTGACCGTGCGATTGGTTTCCTAGTAGGTCAAATCATGAAAGCCTCAAAAGGACAAGCCAACCCACAAATGATCAACAAAATGTTATTAGAAGAAATCGAAAAACGATAATAACGAAAATAAAAAATGAACTCGAAGCAAGGAGTAATCTTTGTTTCGAGTTTTTTAGTGTTTAAAACGTAGAAAAGTCTCTTATGTATTGCAAAGAACATAATTGTTATATATAATAAATATTACGGAAATAAAACAAGAAATATAATTTTTTGAGTTAAACAATATACATTTACTATATAATGTTAAAATCAAATCTGTTAATGTGTAATTATTGAAAAATAACTTATGGGAGGAAAATGAAATGACTGAAGATCCGTTTAAAGAATATTTAATACAATCAGAACCTTCTAAGAGAGAAAAAGGTTATGCATGGCAGACAGCAATAGGTTTGCAGGAAGTTGATGGTTTAACTCCATCTCAATATTTAATTAATACAGCATTGCGAAATATAGAAGGTGAAATAACACTAGAAGAAGCCGATATACTGCTTCATTCATATTATGAAGAAAATCCAGAACTAAATAAGGAAAGTCGTGTAGAAGAAGCTGATAAAGTGTCTGTTCGAATTGCTAGAATCTTATCCGAAGAAGCTTTTACCTTTTCCCCAACGGAATATTTAGCTATTCATAGGAAGTTATTTGAAGGAATATATAAACATGCAGGGACAATCAGAACTTATAATATTACAAAAAAAGAATGGGTCTTAGACGGAGAAACAGTAATATACGGAAGTGCAAGTGAATTAGTTAGAACTCTAGAGTATGACCTTGAGCAAGAGAAAAAATTCCAGTATAATGGTTTATCAACGAATGAAATAATAAAACACTTATCAGAATTTATCTCAAGACTATGGCAAATCCATGTTTTTGAAGAAGGGAATACAAGAACAACAGCAGTATTTTTTATCAAATATCTAAGAACATTAGGTTTTGATGTAACAAATGATATATTCGCTGCTAACTCTTGGTATTTTAGAAATGCATTAGTAAGAGCAAACTACAGAAATTTAAAGAAAGAAATCTATTCAACATTTGAATTTGTAGAGTTATTTTTAAGAAATTTACTACTAGATGAAAGTACACCATTAAAAAATAGAGAATTACATATCAATTGGATAAAAGAAGATAGAGAGATTTCAGAATATAATTATAACGATAAACTAGAAAACTTCTCTGATAAGAATAAGGAATATATTAAGAACCTTTACGATAAATTTAATTTTGATTCTGTATTTGGAAGAAAAGAAGTGATGGAAGTTACAAAACTAAAAACATCAAGAGCATCAGAAATAATTAAAGAAATGCTAGTACATCAAATTATCGAAAAAGTAGAAGGTCACGGAAAAGGAAAATATAAATTTAGAATAGAGCTAATTTAATAGAACTTACAAAATGATAAAAATAAATGAACTCGAAGCAAGGAAAAATCTTTGTTTCGAGTTTTTATATTAAAATGTAAAAACTGGACTTTCGTGGTGAAAAAGTGGACATTGGAGAATGGAACTGGACTTTTGTGGTTAAAATAGTGGATATTGGGGAGTAAAACTGGACTTTAATAGTTAAAGGGGCGGACATTGGGGAATGGAATTGGACCTTTGTGGTTGAAAAAGTGGATATTGAGAAATGAGACAGAACTTTTGAAAAAAAATATTGTGGATATTAGATTTAATGTTAGATATTATTAGGGATATATAGAAAAAGTTTTACTTTCATGCTCACTTATTGTAGAATAAGAAGTATAAAAGTAAAACGAGTAGAATTATCAAATAAGTATAATATTTAATTTGCAATAAATGCAGCTAATGGTGATTCAGTTATATATTTTATAATACTCTAAAATGTTCACTCTATAATCAAAGTATGCTGATAAAATTAGCACTAGAAGATAAATTAGATGATTATTTAGAAATATTGCGGAGAAGAAAAGAAAGGAGAAAAAAATGGAAGGCATGACAGATGAACAATTTTTCGAATATAAAGAGACTCTTCTAAAGTTAGTATTAGAAAAGATAAATAATAGCAAAACATTAGAAGAAGCTAAAGAAAAAATAGAAGATCTAATTGAAAACTAGAATTTATACAAAACGAAAAAGGTAATCTAGAGAAGTATTAGTAACCTTTCTCCGTTATTAAGATAATGATAACGGAGAAATATTTTAAATTTAATTTAAAGTTTTTAAAAATATATAAGATACAAAGTTCAAAACTAAATGGAAATAGACCACAAAAATTTGTTAGTATTTTTGTGGTCTATTTTCTTTCTTATTAAATAAAGATAGCTATTTGTATTAGAAATATTTACTTACTATTAATTCTTCACAAACTCAACAATTTTATAAATAGCCTTTGTTGCTTCTGGTATTGGGAAAGCAGGGTATACGTGGTTTAAGTTTTTACCGATTACGAATTCAGTCTTAACATTTGCTTCACGAAGTTTTTCAGCTAATAATGCTATGTCAGGATATAATAATTCACGAGTTCCTGAGAATAACAATACCTCTGGTAAATTCTTCATTTCACCGTATAATGGAGAAACTTTCCAATCTGATAAATCTGCATCACCAGCCCAAGATTTAGCATCAGATAGCAAAGTATCTACATGTAGTAGAGGATCTTTTTTGACATATTTTTTAATATCAGGATTTGACATTGTTAAATCAACCCATGGACTTAGTAAAATAAGACCTTTAGGTAGAGTAATATTATTTTGAACGAAGTCTTGAACTAATCCTAGAGCTAAGCCACCACCAGCACTATCTCCTATAATATAGATATCTTTATCTGGATTATCAGCAACGTAGTCTGTATATAATTTTGTTAATAGTTCATAGCTATCTTTATAAGTATAGAATGGAGCTAATCCGTAGTCAGGAATAATAACTTCAGCATCAGCTTCTTGAGCAATTTTATCAGCCATCGCCCATTGTATATCCACGAATTCATGAACGTAAGAACCACCATGAATATAGAAAATAGTAGAGTTAGATCCATTGACACTATTTAAATGCCAAACCTGTCTATCAGAAACGATTCTAGTATAGAATTTAGATTTAGTATCGAATTCATATACATTTACAGTTTCTTCATTTTTATCTTCTTTTTGTTTTTCTAGTCTTTTAGTTTCATCGATATCTCTTAGTTTCTTATATTTATTACCAAGGTATAACTCAATCAAACCAGCTTTAGCACTACGTTTATAACGTAATTTCTGATACCCAGCATAGCTACCTATTAATGCAGGTAATGTCTGTCTCTTATACACATCTCCGAGCCCACGAGACATCTCAGGATC
>CAMYEU010000056.1 GCA_947254465.1 uncultured Gemella sp.
GAGATCCTGAGATGTCTCGTGGGCTCGGAGATGTGTATAAGAGACAGATATTATCTTTTTCAAACAATAATACCACAGTAGAACCAAACTCAAAGTATCCTAATTCTTCACCTTTTTTTACATAAATACTCTCGTATGTAGGAATAATAGAATTCACATTTTGAGCACCTACAGGTATCATTGTATAATTAATTTTTCCATTAAGTTTATACACTTGTCTATAATTATAGCTTAGAATATTATCTCCCAATTCCAGACCTAGATTATTAACTGGATATGAATATTTACCTAAACTATAAGCATCCTTTACCT
Organism: uncultured Gemella sp.; assembly: GCA_947254465.1. Taxonomy (GTDB): domain Bacteria; phylum Bacillota; class Bacilli; order Staphylococcales; family Gemellaceae; genus Gemella. Next base: position 313 of record CAMYEU010000056.1, read on the forward strand.
GACTATTCATCGGGAAGTGAATGCGATGATAATTTCTTGGACTAAGATATATTATCAGATATATACCATCCTTATATTTATCAGCAAGTTCACTATCCCCTACTAAAGTTTGAACATTATAAACTTGACTTTTCACAACGAATGTACTATCTTCACCTATAACACCTACCTCTGAAATAATACCATCAGTAGGACTTACTAACGAGTCTTCATCCTGATTAATTGGTCGAGCATCGGGACGTAATTTTCTAATAAAGAACTCATTAAGATTTTTAAAATCATCAATCTCATCTAAAATTTCATCAGTATTAATATCATAAACTTTAGCAAAAGGCTGTATCATTAATCTACTTAAATTAGACTTAGTTAATTTTTTTAGAGCCTTAGAACTCATATCACCATTTGTTAATTCAACACAAAGCTGAAACATTTTCTTTTTTAACATACCCGTCTCCTTATTAAATATCATGTTTTATTTTACTATAAAAATCTATTAAATACAAATGTTGAAAGGGGAAATCAAAAAATCAATAATATCCAGTAATAAAATTCATTTTTTTTATTTTTCAATAATTATTATATTATTTTATTCAATTCACACTTAAAAATACACATAAAATTATATTCTATAACTATACAAAAATACTATCAACAATACATTTGTATATTCAAATATATTAGAAAATTTTTATTTTATATCGTTGATTTTAATAATATAAAATTGTATAATATAATTATAATATATAAGCAAGGGAGTGAATCGACATGACGTTAAATAATAAAGTCAAAGAAAATATTATATTAACAACTGTCCAAAACGTTTGAACTAAGGGCTATTCTCTGACAAGTGTTCAGGATATAATAAAAAAGGCTAAGGCCCCTAAAGGAAGCGTTTATTACTATTTTCCTAAAGGAAAAGATGAAATTTATCTAGAGGCACTAGATAAAATTAACAGTAATGTAAAAAAAGAATTCAAAACAATTTCTCCAAAACTAGGGACTTTAGAGGAATATTTAACAAATGTTTTTGATCTCTTTATATCAAAAGGTAAAGCATGCAAACAAAGTGGTTTTTCACTGACATTATTAGCAATGGAAACTGCAGAGCTTTCTCCAATAATCGCAGAAAAATGTAGTGATGTATTAGAAAATTGGCGTTTATTACTCGCTGATGGGCTATTTGACAGAAATATTCCAGAAGATGTATGTAATCCAGTCAGTGAGTGGCTATTTACTAGTATTCAAGGCGCGTTAACCGCAAACAGAATCCACAAAGATGAAGCTTTTCTTTTTAATATAAAATCTTCAATAAAATTTGTTTCTACAGCCTCTCCTGAAACACTTAGAGAAGTATTCTCTAAGTCAGATGAAGACGAAGTTGTCGCATAAAAAATACTCTCTACCAAAAATTAAACATTATGGTAGGGAGTATTTTTATTTTAAATTGTATTTATCATTTGCATTGTTAAAGAATTAATTTTTTGGTTAAAAAATTTTTTTATCGCAGGATCAATATCCAATCTATCTAATGCCAACTCAAAGTCTTCTAACCAATATTTCGCTTCCTTAATAGAAATAGGAAGTTTCATATGCTTTTTTCTTAAATCGGGTGTCGCAAAGATAGAATGACCTGGTTCCCCTAAGAACAATCTAAAAAATTTCTTTTGTTCAATTTTAATCTTATCAAATCCTTCAGTAAATAATAGATTTATTCTATCATCATTGGGAATAATATCATCATACATGTACATAACCAATTCATCAATTTTCTCTTCTCCAATTTGTTCATACAGGTTCATAAATTCCTCCACAATTTATTCATATTTTTTTCACTTTTTGTCCTTATTTATATTAAACTACATTACTAACTATTTTTCAATTAAAACGATTAAATTATGAATAGTATTCTTCTTCATTATTAAATTATATTATATCTATAGAATTCGATTAATTTAGTGAAAATATAATTTTATAAAATAAAAGCGTAGTCTAGGTCATAGCCTATTCTACGCTTTTTTTATTATTTAAGTAATTTTTTGAATGCTTCTACTTTGTCAGTTCTTTCCCAAGTAAATTCTACATCTTCACGTCCAAAATGTCCGTAAGCTGCTGTTTTCTTGAAGATTGGTTTTCTTAAATCTAAAGTTTCAATAATTCCATTTGGTGTTAAACGGAATTCTTCTTTAATAGTTTTAACGATATCCCCTTCGTCAACTTTTGATGTGCCAAATGTTTCTACAAAAATTGATACTGGATGAGCCACTCCAATTGCGTAAGCTAATTGAACTTCAGCTTTATCACAGATACCACTAGCTACGATGTTTTTAGCGATATATCTAGCCATATAAGCTCCAGACCTATCTACTTTAGTAGCATCTTTACCACTAAATGCTCCACCACCGTGACGTGAGAATCCACCGTATGTATCAACGATAATTTTACGTCCTGTTAGTCCAGCATCACCAACTGGTCCACCAATTACGAATCTTCCTGTTGGGTTGATGAAATACTTAGTATTTTCATCTAATAAACCTTTATCTAGACATGGCTCAATTACATGTTTTTTAATATCTGCATGAATTTGTTCTTGACTTACATCTGCATCGTGTTGTGTAGAAACTACAATTGTATCAATTCTATTAACTTTATGATTTACATCATATTCGATTGTCACTTGTACTTTTCCATCTGGACCTAAGTATGAAAGAGTTCCATTTTTTCTAACTTCTGCTAATTGTTTAGAAAGTTTTTGACTTAGATAAATTGGTAGTGGCATAAATGTCGGTGTTTCGTTAGTTGCGAATCCAAACATAAGACCTTGGTCTCCTGCGCCTACTTCATTCTCTTCTTTTTGTTGTTTTGTTTCTAATGAATTATCAACCCCAAGAGCGATGTCTGGAGATTGTTTATCTAATCCAACAAGAACTGAGATATGATCACCTGAGTATCCTTTATTAGGATCAGTATAACCAATTTCATTAATTGTATCACGTACAATTTGTTGGAAGTCAACGTTCGCTGTTGTTGAAACTTCTCCTACAAGTACTGCTAATCCTGTATTTACACAAGTTTCACAAGCTACACGACCGTATGGGTCTTGCTCTAAAATTGCATCTAAAATCGCATCTGAAACTTGGTCAGCGATTTTATCTGGGTGTCCTTCTGTAACTGATTCTGATGTGAATAAATATGTTTTGCTCATTTTTTTCTCCTAAAATATTTTTGTCTGATATTAATACAAATCTCCTCTAAATCCTTAATATCTTTTAAATTATAAAATAAAGACCTTATCTCATAGACAAGGCCTTTATTTATTACCTCATCGTTCAAAGTAAACTTTGCTAAGGAAAGCACCTTAATCAATTGATTAGGTTGCCGGAGTTCAACGGGCCTTATCCCTCACTCACTCTTGATAAGTATTTATATTTCTTTTATCAGCATATTAGATTTTAATACACTTTATGTTATTTGTCAAATGATAAAGTACAAAATTAATATTCAATATTATATTTACTTCTTTCTTTAAGAATTTTCTCCTTCAGCTTCTCCGCTTCTTCAATAGGCAAACAATCAATCGATAATCTGCTATATATCCCTGTTACTTGTATATTGGCTAATTTAAACTTATTTAAAATAGGTCCCGTATTTATAGTAACATCTTGAATAGTATTATACGGCAAAGTTTTCTTACTCTTGAAAAGTACCCCTTCAACTTCCGACACACCCATTTCGTCTACTTCATAAGAATAATTTCTAATTACTAAAGGTGGGATAACTAAAGCGACTAGAGCATATATCGTTAATATTACTAATATACCTAGACCTAGGAACTTATAATTTATTTCAGTTTTAAAATAATCATATACACTTTTACCAATAACTGGTGATAATAGAACTAGAGCATATATCCCAAAGTGTATTCTCAAATATTGTATAGACCTTTGTGGTAAATTACGTGATTTTTTTTCAAATATTCTATTCATAACCTACCTCCGATACAATAAAATCTCTCTCTAATTTTTCTTTATATCCTTTATCATAATATTTCAACTTAATATCTGAGTTTACTCCAATAGAATTTATCGCTAGATGAGATAGGTCTCTTTTTTTCATAAAATAGTTTGTTCTACTATTTATAGTTCCTACTTTTTTCACCTTAATAAATTCTGTTATTATTGTTAATTGTCTCATAAATGTATTCTTAAAGTAATGTCTATCATATGAAAGTTCATTATATTTCAACATATAGTTTTTCACTAAAATACTATACGAAACTAAGACAAGATAAAGAGCAATCGAACTTAAAACTTTATACTCTAACTTCAAATCAATATTAGCGAAATATAAAATCGCAAATACTATTATCAGTAGAGGGCTACAATTAAACAAACTCCAACGATACATCGCCACTCTTGCCTTACCTTGTATTTTTTCACTCTCTAAGCTATCATAGTGATTTAAGTCTATTCCTAGATTATTTTTCACAAAATTCTGTGCAAAATCCTTTTTTACCAAAGGTAAGACATCTATCGTAGATTTTTGCTCACTTAAATCTTCCGATACATTATTAGTCAAAGTCTCAACAGATAATTTCGCTAGCCCAAAGAATCTATAACGTAACGGATATATTAATTTTACACTTTGAATTCTATCAATATCAATAACCAATGATTTTTTCGTTAAGAGTCCATATTTACACAGTAGATTATGATCTTTTGTCGTAAGGATAAAGTTGTAATATTTTATAATCGTAAAAATAATTGATGCTAATACTACTAAAATCATGAAAATTCCAATTATTATAAATAAGGCTGTTATATTCCCTGCAACTGATTCAGCATTTTTTTCAAGAAGTTCATCAAAGTAAGCTTCATTATCAAAAATAATCTTAAATACATCTCGAATCTTATCATTTAAGGCAAGTATTAATCCTAAAGCTGCAAAGAACCTAACTCGTAATAACCCATAAAATGCAAGGTCTTTTACAGACAATCGTAGTATTTCTCTTTGAATCTCTTCTTCCGTATTCTCGCGAACTACAGTAGTATCTTCATCGCGTTTTAAATCTCTTAATATATCGATTAAATTTAATGCGACTTCCTTTTTTAGAGGTTTTATCCTAATCTTACCTCCAACAAGATTAATATCTACAGAAAGCAGATTAAAAGCCTGGTACAATACATTGGAACTCATATCGATTGACTGGATATTTTCAAGATTTATATTTTTTGCTTCTTTATTTATTATTCCTTTTGTGTAAATTAATGCCCCATCGCGAACTTCGTAACTTTTTAAGAAATAATCAAATATACCTATTACTATTAGTAGAAGAATCCCTGCCAAAACTAGTAAATAATATTTCCAGTTTTGCTCTTTTAATGCCAGAATCATAAAAATACCAAACAATCTAAATCCTGTAATTACTGTATCCATAATAACCATAGGATGTACTCTATTCTTTTTAATATTATTCATCTTTATACCTCCTATAGTTAAGATTATTTTCTAGTATTTTTAACAGTAAGTTTTCTAACTGTTCTACATCCTTTTTAGAAACATAGAAGCCTAATTTTTCCGAACCTGTGTTTATACTAATCTTGTAAATATTGAACTTTTTTGATATTACATTTTGTTTAATTGTATAATCTAGTATATTTCTAAGCGGTGCTACTTTCTCCAACTTAAAAAATGTGTACATTAATGTTGAAGCTAATTTAAAATGTTCATCTGTAATTTCAAAAAACGTATTGTACTCATATTTGTCTCTTAACAATATTACAACACACTGATTTAAAAGCGTTAATCCTACTAAACTTATCCATAGTATGAGGTAGGTATTTACACCAAAAACCTCTTCAAACTTTGTAAATTTAAAAATTATAGAACCCAGAATAATACCAGTTAGACTTATTGTCCAATCAATAAAGAAGCTATAATTTATGGATATTCTTCCTATATATTTCCTCATAAAACTCCTCCCCTTTTATCATTAACAACCGATAAGATTTAAACCTCGTTCACGTTCAATCGTAGTCTCATCTCCATGGCCTGGATATACTATTTTCGCACCATCAAGCTTAAATAATACATTACCTAATGAATTTTTTAAAGCATCATAATCTGATCCGTATAAGTCATAACGACCAAAACCACTTCTAAATAATGCATCTCCTACTATTACAAACTTTCCAAAATCAAATGATACTCCCCCTGGAGAGTGCCCTGGTGTTGGTAAGACTGTAAAACTTAATCCAGCAATTTCGTATTTTTTATTTTCTTCAAACTCGAATTCTGCTGGATTAGTCATAGGTGGTCTTCTTAAACGGAACAATGTTGAACCATTAAAATCTGGATTTTGTAACCAATCACGTTCATTCCCTGAAATATATACCGGTACTCCATAGTGTTTTCTACATTCATCTAATGACATAATATGATCAAAGTGAGCATGCGTTAATAATATAGCTTCAATTTTTACATTTAATTCTTCTACAGCTTTTTGTATTCTGTCAAAACCTTCACCTGGATCTACAATAACTCCACGTCCATCTTTATATACTATATAGCAGTTTTCATCTACCATATCCATTACTATTCTTTTAATTTCTGCTTTTGCCATTTTCTCAAAACCTTTCCATAATTATCGTTACTTTTATTTTATCTTATTATCAACTTATTAACAAGTCTTGATTAGCTCTTTTTTTACTTTACTTATATTAACCCCACTTCACTTGACCTTATTTAATATTTTTTTTATACTGGTATAGTATGATTTTCATAAAAACTTAGTTTTTTTCTAACTTTTTCATAATAAGTTAGAATTAATTATCTAAGAAAAAAGGAGAAATAAAATGAAATTAAATTCATTCGCTAAGTTTTCATTACTTAGTATTTCTATATTATTAATGTCACATCTTGCTATCTCTCCAGTAATTCCGAACCTATATAAATTTTATCATGAGAACAATCCAAATATAGGTCTAGCATCTGTTGAGAGTTTAGCTACAATTCCAGCTATGATGATTACAATCTTTGTTCTTCTTAGCAATGGAGTTATTAAGTTTATCGGTAAAAAAAATACAGTTCTTCTTGGACTTCTACTAATATTTATCTTTGGTATTGTGCCAGCCTTTACAACTAACTTTAAAGTTGTTTTAATTAGTAGACTTTTCCTTGGAGCTGGTATTGGTTTATTTAACTCACTTTCTATTAGTATGATAAGTGACTTCTTTGATGAAGAACACCGTGGTACTATGATTGGGCTGAGAACAGCATTTCTAAATATTGGTAAAGCATTAACTACATTTATTTCTGGATATCTATTAATCTATGGTATTCAATATACATTTTTAGTTTATGCTCTAGCACTTCCTATATTTATAATTTTCCTATTATTTGTACCAAACGCAGAAAATACGAATAATAAGAAAGTTAGTATTAAATTCCATAAAGAGACTATCATTCTAACTCTCCTAACATTTTTAATAGGCATTTCATATATGGGAGCCACTATCAAAATTCCTACTCTATTAGCAGAAAAATATCACTATCAACCAGATATAGCTAGAAATCTATTAACGATTTTAGCTCTAAGTGGTATTCTTTCAGGAGTTATCTTCGGTATTCTTGTTAAAAGATTTAAAAATCTAACTTTACCTATAATGTTAAGTTTCATGACAGTCGGAAGTTTATTGTTTGCTTTAGCAAATAATATTATCATCTTCTATATTGCTGCTATTTTTATCGGAATCAGTTTTGTTGGAACGATGTCATTTAACTTCTTCTACATTTCTAAAAAGTTAGAAAACAAATTTATAAACTTTGCAACAAGTGTAATTTTAGTAGGCGGTAATGTTGGTGTGATCTTGACTCCAGTAGTACTTACAAAAATACCTGAAGCTCTACATCTTGAAAAATATACTACACCATTTTTCATAACTACTACACTAATGTTAATTTCTACATTAGTTAGTTACGCAGTATTAAGAAATAAAAAATAATATAAACTAAAAGAGGCACAACATATAATTTTTACGTTGTGCCTCTTATTATTAACTGTTTAATAATTCTTTATTTTTCTCTAAGAATTCTTTTAATTCTTTATCTGGAACCTGTCTAGCTAATACTAATGTTCTCAATGAAACATTATCTATTCTGCAAGTACAAAAAACTGCCATATTATCCTCTCCAGATATTTTACTACTTTCTAACCAATTTCTTGATCCTGTCTTAAACATGTTAATAAATTTATTTTTATCACTGAAAGTATTTGGAATTTGATATAAATCTGTTTCTTCGTGAACTACTTTGACTCCTGTTACTTCATAATAATATTTCCTCTCAGGTGATTCCATTACTATAACTCTATGACTATCAAAATAATCTTTCTTAGCAAACCAATTCATATTATTAAAAACCCTTGTATCTAAAGTTATTTTTTTCTCTTCTATTCCTGCACGAGCATGGCCAAATATCCATTTTACGTCACCTTGATTTAAATCTGATTTATTTTCAAAATCCATGAAAACTGCACCAATTAATGGGGCTGGTTTATTTTCAATACTGTATTCTAAGTATTTAGAATTATTAGTTGTCTGTAGAATCTGTCTCTTATACACATCTGACGCTGCCGACGATATGCAGTGTGT
>CAMYEU010000057.1 GCA_947254465.1 uncultured Gemella sp.
ATCCTGAGATGTCTCGTGGGCTCGGAGATGTGTATAAGAGACAGCAACTATTCTGCTGTATAAGTCAGATTGTACTTGCATTGAAGAGTCATCTTGACGAGATGAACGAGCACGTTCTTTTTGTTTTTCCATCTCTTCATTAAACCCATCAATATCAACTGTTAAACCTAATTCTTCAGCATACTCTTCTGTTAATTCAATCGGGAAACCGAATGTATCATAAAGTTTAAATGCATCTTTACCAGATATTTCTTTAGTAGTATCCTTAACTTCTTTAGCGATATTATTTAAGATAGCTTCACCTTCATTCAGTGTTTCATGGAATCTATCTTCTTCTTTTAGAATTACATCCTTAACAAAGTTTGCACTTTCTTTAACATTTGGATAGTAATCTTCCATAATTTCAGCAACAACATCAGTTAATTTATACATGAATGAGTTGTTTAAACCTAAAGCTTTTGCATATCTTACTGCACGACGTAATAATCTTCTTAAGATATATCCACGTCCTTCATTTGATGGTAAAGCTCCATCAGCAATAGCGAATGCTACAGTTCTGATGTGGTCAGCGATTACTTTAAACGCTACATCTTGTTCAGCGTTTACACCGTATTTAGCTCCTGAAAGTTTTTCGATTTCTCTGATAATGGGGATAAATAAATCAGTATCAAAGTTTGTTGGAACATCTTGTAATACAGATACAATTCTCTCTAATCCCATACCTGTATCTATGTTTTTCGCAGGAAGTTCTGTGTATGTACCATCAGCATTGTGGTTATATTGACTGAATACTACGTTCCATACTTCAAGATATCTATCATTTTCTCCACCTGGGTACATTTCTTCTTTTGGAGACCATGTATCCGCATCTTCTCCACGATCATAGAAAATTTCAGTGTTCGGTCCTGATGGTCCCTCACCGATATCCCAGAAGTTACCTTCAATACGAATAATTCTGTCCTCTGGTAGGCCAATTACATTATGCCAAAGCTCATATGCTTCTGTATCCTCCGGGTGAATAGTTACAGAAAGTTTTTCTTTTTCTAATCCTAACCATTTTTCAGAAGTTAAGAACTCCCACGCCCATGGCACTGCTTCATTTTTGAAGTAGTCACCAATTGAGAAATTACCTAGCATTTCAAAGAATGTGTGGTGGCGCGCAGTTTTACCTACATTTTCAATATCATTTGTTCTAATCGATTTTTGTGAATTAGTAATTCTTGGGTTTTCAGGTATTTCTCGACCATCAAAGTATTTTTTAAGAGTAGCTACCCCTGAGTTAATCCAAAGTAGAGTTGGATCATCCACTGGTACTAAAGAAGCACTTGGTTCAATTTTGTGCCCTTTTTCTACGAAGAAATCTAAGTACATTCTTCTAATTTGTGTTGATGTTAGTTGTTTCATTAAATTATTCTCCTTTCAAGCTAACAAATAAATAAAAAAGTCCCTTGTGTAAAGTTAATTACACAAGGGACGACTATAATCGTGTTACCACCCTAATTTAAGTACATTGTACTCCTCATTAGTTTTTATAACGGCTTGAATGCCGACGAAGCACTACATAGGTAGCATAAAAGTTCTATTATGAACCCTTTTCACCACTAGATTCTCTCTGTTAAATAATACTCTTAACTTTTAATTCCTAAACTTCATAGTATATGTATGTTATTATAAACAGATAAGTTACGTTTGTCAATAGATATTACTTAGAATTCCTCATTTCTAGCATAGCTTTTTTTTGCCAAAGCTTCATGTTTTGTTTTAGCGTATCAAAACCATATTCAAAATTCAATGTATCTAAACTATTAATCTCTTTTTTATCTGTATCTTTTTTCTGTTTAAAGTTTAATGTTGCATTAATTTTGTTATCTTTTATTGATAATACTTTCACTTCTAAAATTTCATCTTGTTTAATATAACTACTTATATCAAAAATAAAACAATTAGTAATTTCAGAAATATGAATTAATCCTACCATTTTATCTCGTGTTTCTATAAAGGCACCATATGGTTTTACAGCTGTTACTTTAACCTTTATAATATCGCCTGGACGAACTTCTCTATAGCTCATTTTTAATCTTCTCTACAACTGCTTCAACTGTAAATCCGTATTCTTCGATTACTTTATTTGCAGGTGCAGATGCACCAAATTTATCAATTCCGATAGCTAATCCATCTAAACCAACATATTTGTACCAAAGAGCACTGTTACCCATTTCTAGTGATACACGACGACGGATATTTAATGGTAGTAATTCCTCTTTGTATTCTTTAGATTGCTCTTCAAATAACTCTACTGATGGCATACTTACTACACGCACTTTAGAACCATCTTTTTCTAATTCACGTGCTACATCAATTGCTAATGCTACTTCTGATCCTGTTGCGATTAAAATAGTATCAAAGTCTGCAGATGTTTCATAAACAACGTATGCACCTTTAGCAACTTTTTCGAATGAAGAATTTTCTAAGATTGGTAAGTTCTGACGAGTTAGAACAATTGAAGTTGGTCTATCGTTAGTTTTTTGTGATAAGTACCAAGCAGCTTGTGTTTCAGTTGCATCAGCTGGTCTGAATACATAACTATTTGGTATTGTTCTTAATGATGCTAAGTGTTCGATTGGTTCGTGAGTTGGACCATCTTCCCCTACTGCAATACTGTCATGTGTGAATACATATGTTACTGGTAGATTTTGTAATGCTGATAGTCTTAACGCACCTTTTAGATAATCTGAGAATACGAAGAATGTACCACCGAATACACGTACACCACCATGTAGCATTAATCCATTTAATACTGTTGCCATTGCAAATTCACGAACACCAAATTGAACATTACGTTCTGTTCTGTGAGAATCATCTTGTAAGTTATCACCTTTAATAAATGTCATATTAGAGTGAGAAAGGTCAGCTGAACCTCCAAAGAATGTTGGTAATACTGCTGCAACACTGTTAATAGCATCTTGAGAAGAGTTACGAGTTGCTTGTGCCTCTCCTACATTTTTGAATGAAAAACTTTCTTTAGATAATCGGCTGATATCTTCACGAGATAGAACTTCTTCTAATTCTTTTGCTAACTCAGGGTATGCTGCTTTATAATCAGCATATAATTTTTCCCATTTAACATATTCACTTTCTCCACGATCTGCAACATTAGCTTTGAAGTCAGCATATACATCTGCAGGAATATCGAATGGTTCATTCTCCCAACCGATTTCTTTTCTGAATAACGCAGTTTCTTCTTCTCCTAATGGAGCACCATGAACACCGTTTGTTCCTTGTCTATTTGGAGATCCAGCTCCGATAATAGTTTTAACTTCAATTAATGTTGGTTTATCAGATTTTTTAGCTTGTTCAATAGCAGAATTAACCTCTTCAACATTTGCACCATCTTCAACTAGAATTGTATTCCATCCATATGCTTCATATCTAGCACGCACATTTTCTGAGAATGCATCTTTAGTTTCACCATCTAAACAAATGTCGTTTGAATCATATAATACAACAAGTTTATTTAATTTTTGAACTGCAGCAAAGCTTGATGCTTCTGATGCAACACCTTCCATGATATCTCCATCACCACAAATTACATAAGTATAGTGGTCAAATAAATCATATCCTTCTTTATTATATTTTGCTGCTAAATATCTTTCTGCTAAAGCCATACCAACTGCAGTAGAGATACCTTGACCAAGTGGTCCAGTTGTAGCATCGATACCTTTAGTATGTCCAAACTCAGGGTGTCCTGGTGTTTTAGAACCCCATTGACGGAAGTTTTTAACTTCTTCTAAAGATACATCTTCAAATCCTGATAAGTGTAATAAAGAGTATAATAACATTGATCCGTGTCCTGCTGATAATACGAATCTATCTCTGTTTATCCAATCTGTTTTCTTAGGGTTTACTCTTAAGTGTTTTGTAAATAAAGAATAAGCCATCGGTGCAGCACCCATTACTACTCCAGGGTGTCCTGATTTTGCTTTATTAATTGCATCAACACCTAAAACTTTTATCGCGTTAACTGATTTTTGTGACATAAAATGTCCTCCTAAATTATAATTCTATTCTACCAGATATAGCTCTTGATAAAGTAACCTCATCCACGTATTCGATATCACTACCAAAAGAAATACCTTGAGCTATTCTAGTAACTCTTATATCTGTATTTTTTAAATATCTCGAAATAAAACTTGCTGTCCCTTCTCCTTCAGGAGATGAATTTGTAGCAAGAATAATCTCTTTTACTGTTTCATCTTGTGCTCGTTCGAAAAGAGATTTTATATTAATATCTAACGGACCGATTCCATCCATTGGAGAAATCAATCCATCAAGCACATGATACACTCCCCTATATTGTTGCATATTTTCCATAGCAACTAGGTCATTATCATTAGCTACGACACAAATAGTCGACTTATCTCTACCAGAATCTGAACAAATATCACATACATGTTCTTCATTAAGTCTTCCACACACTTCACAGTTAGTTAATTTTCCCTTAAGATTTACTAAACTGTCTGCAAAGTTTTTAATATCATTATCATTCATTTTTAGAGTGTGAAACGCCAATCTCACAGCTGTCTTCTTCCCTATTCCTGGTAATAAAGAATAACTTTCTATTAAATCTAAAATTGGTTTTGGATATTGCATCTTATAGACCTGGGATACTTAATCCGTTTGTAAATTTACCTAATGTTTCTTCTTTTAGTTTAGTTGATTTTTCTAAAGCGTCGTTAACTGCAGTTAACACTAAATCTTGAAGCATTTCAATATCTTCTGGATCAACTACTTCTTGTTTAATTTTAATATCTAAAATTTTACCATCACCATTAGCAATTGCAGTAACCATACCTCCTGATACAGTTCCTTCAACCGTTTGATCTTTTAATCCTTCTTGGGCTTCTAGCATATCTTTTTGCATTTTTTGCATTTTTCTCATCATTTGTTGCATATTTCCCATTCCGCGCATAATATTTCCTCCTAATGTCTAATTATATTATAATTCTATTTAAAATTTTACAACTTGTCAATAATTTGCAATTCATTTCAAATTATTTCATTTTATTACATAGATATTTTTCATTCTATTCAGTTTCTATTATAATGTCACCAAATAATTCATCTATTTTTGTTATTTTTTTTTCTTCAATTTCATCTTTCTCTTCATGTACTTCTTGTACTGGATTATCTAGTTCATCTTTTAGTATTTCATATTGATGATCTTGTATTGTATATATTTCATACTCAACACCAATAAATCGCTTAAATAAACTCTCTAAATATTTTTTATATTTAGAATTTGGAGCCATCTTAACCATATTATCCATTTCATTAAAGACTAATAAACCACCTTCTTTTGAAGATGCTATAAGTTTACATGATTTAAATAACTCTCTCATAGTAGTTACTTCAGGATTATTTGTATTTAGACTCTCATTTATTATTTTTATAAATACATTAGATGCGTAATTAGTAAGATTAGGATTTGAATCCTGTATAAGTTTGATAATCTTACTTTTATCTTTTATTATTACTTCTTTAATTTCTTCTTTTGGTATATTAACCACGCCAGTACTTTGAGATACATTACTATTTGTATTATATTGAAGATTATTACTTTGAACTAACTCTGGAATATTCTTCATTTCCTCTCTTAATTGGAATAACTTATCTTCCAATAGTTTTACCCTGTTTTCTAACTCAATATTTCTTGAGGTAGTCACAGAATTTGGGACACTACTAGTTGAGTTATTTTGATTAACTACATCTTCTTTAGAACATATTTTTACTATACAAATTTGCATATAACTCATATATTCAGTTGAAAATCTAATGTGCTGTTCTGTTTGAGATAAGTACTCTATTATTTTATAAAAATAATCAAAACTAACACTATCTATTTCTGTAGCAATTTTCTCAACATTATAAACAGTGTGTTTAATATCTTTTAAATTTTTATATACTACAATATCTCTAGTTACATTTATTAAGTCATTAAGTAATAACTTAGTATCTTTTGCTTGAGATACAAATTCATTATATTTTAACAGTGATTTTGTAACGTCTCCTTGTAGTAATCCTCTATAAAATTCTATTATATCATCTTCACTTATTGATGAAGTCACTTCTAATATGTGATTCAAAGTTATCTCTTCAGCATAATTAGAAACTTGGTCTAATATACTAATCGCATCTCGCAACCCACCTTTAGCAAGTGTAGCAATTTTCTCTATTGCTGCTTCTTCAATAACTAAATTTTCTTCTTTTGCAATGTATTTTAATCTATCAATCAACTGTTCTTGGGATAAATTTTTAAATTCAAATCTTTGACATCTTGATAAAATCGTTGCAGGTATTTTATGAATTTCAGTTGTAGCAAGTATAAAGATTACATGTGCTGGTGGTTCTTCTAGCGTTTTTAATAATGCATTAAACGCAGCAGTTGTTAGCATATGTACTTCATCTATGATATAGACTTTATATTTACCTTCAGTTGGTAGAAATTTAATAGCTTCTTTGATATCACGAACTTCATCAACACCATTGTTACTAGCTGCATCTATTTCAATTATGTCAACATTTTCTTTCTGATATATTTCATTTCCATTAACCTCATTAGCAAATATCTTTGCTATAGAAGTTTTACCAGTTCCTCTTGATCCATAAAATAAATAGGCGTGACTTATTTGATCTTTGTCAATCGCATTTCTCAACACAGAAACTATATGATTTTGACCAACTATATCATTAAAAGTTTGTGGTCGATATTTCCTATATAATGCTTGAAACATACAAACCTCCTAAATTATTTTAACTTATTAATTATACCATATTTTCGACAGTACTAATAGTAAAATATAGCAGAACAGACACATTATTAACTTAGCACATTACTCTATATTTTTACAAAACAACAAGACTAAGAATAATTCCCTTAGTCTTGTTGTTAGCTATTTAGTTACAACAAAATATATTCCCACAACAAAACAAATTATACTCACTATCTGTAATATTCTCCCAGTTATTTTACTATCCTTTGCATACTTTTCAATATTTTCTGGTAACTTTGCTTCTTCATAACTTATACTGATACCACTAATTAAATGGGCATTATCCCCTCTTATAATATACTTAGCTATAACAAATAAAACACCTGCAAGATAAAACATTATAATAGCTACAGCATACTCTATATACTCACTAGGTAGAAGGATAGACGAAAAAATTAAGATTTCACACGGTAACATCAGTAAAATCGCCGTACTTGTTTTCATGGTAATGCACCCCTTTTTATACTTCACTTAGCTATTTTATTTTTCAATTTTATTATACATTAACAAAACAACAATGGTCAAAACTTACAAAAAAACTCCCCTCACTGAAATTTCTATCAGTAAAGAGAGTTATGATTACTACGATAATTTCGTTTTATTTTCTATTGTTAATTTTGAATTTCAAGAATAGATCGTTGTAGAACTGAATCATTTTTGGATCTAAGTCTTCATATACTTCTGCTCTATTTCCAAAGCTTTCTAAATCAGGATAGAATTGTTCGTCACTTGTTGTTTCTTCTGATAACATTTCTTTAGCTTTAGCGTTAGGAGTTGCATACCCAATAAATTCAGAGTTTTTCGCTGCATTTTCTGGTTTTAACATAAAGTTAATAAATTTGTATGCTGCATCCTCATTTTTAGAAGTTTTCGGTATTACTATATTGTCAAACCATAGGTTAGTACCTTCTTTAGGTAATGCATAAACCATATTTTCATTTTCTTCCATAATTGATTTAGCATCTCCTGAGAAAACTACTGATACCCATGCTTCATTATTAATCATAAGCATTTTCTTCTCATCAGAGTTAATTGCTTTAATATTTGGATGAAGTAGTTCTAATTTTCTTTCTGCTAAATTTAAATCTACTTCATTAGTATCATTTACTGAATTTCCTTCTGATTGAAGAGCAATTCCCATCATTTCACGAGCGCCATCTATTAATAATATATTGTTTTCTAAGCGTCCGTCCCAAAGGTCATTCCATTTTTCAAATTTAAGATCTTCTGGAACTTTAGTTTTATCATAAAGTATACCTAAGGTTCCCCAGAAATAAGGAATCGAGTATTCATTGTTTGGATCGAAACTTTTATTTCTAAATTGCTCTTCAATATTATCAAAACCTTCAATTTTACTATGATCTAATTTTTTAAGTAGATTTAACTTTTTCATTTTCTTAATCATATAATCAGATGGTATTACAATATCGTACGGTGTAGATCCAGATTGAATTTTAGTTAACATTGCTTCATTGGAATCGAAAGTTTCATAAACAACTGAAATTCCAGTTTCTTCCTCAAACTTTTTAATTAACTCTGGATCAATATACTCACCCCAGTTGAAAATTGTTAAAGTTTGTTTATCACCGCTATTTGAACTATTTATAAAATTACGACTATATAACAATCCTAAACAAATAACCAATATTGAAATAGCTGAAATAAGTAATTTTTTCATATTATCTTACCTCCCTTTTTAATTTACTAGTATTGATCACATAATAAATTAGTACTGCTACAACAACAAAGATAGTTAAAACTGTAGATAAAGCATTAATCTGTAAGTTAATTCCTTGTCGTGCCATTGAGTAAATTTCAACAGAAAGTGTTTGGAATCCATTACCTGTCACAAAGAACGTCACAGCAAAATCATCTAAAGAATAAGTTAATCCCATAAAGAAGCCTGCCCAAATCCCTGGAGTAATATAAGGAATTACAATTTTACTTAATACTTGAGGATAAGATGCTCCAAGATCTATCGCCGCATCAACCATACTTCTTGGCCTGTCTCTTATACACATCTGACGCTGCCGACGATATGCAGTGTGT
>CAMYEU010000058.1 GCA_947254465.1 uncultured Gemella sp.
GAGATCCTGAGATGTCTCGTGGGCTCGGAGATGTGTATAAGAGACAGGTATGGTATTGGTATATATCGGTGCTGTTGTCGGCGGGATACTCGGCGCATATATCGGTAAAGTCTTTTTGAAAAAGCATTTCGAAAAAGCGGGTATTGTATAATGCCCGTTTCTTTAGACAATCCATATAATCCCAATCCAATTAGTAAAATTTTAGTAAGTTTTTCACTTGGATTTGCTGTATTTTATAAAGTAAATACCTATTTTGAATGGGGAATTGTGCTTCTTATTTCATTTCTTTTTTTAGTGAATGGATTTAAGAAAGAAGCCTTAAAAAACATATCATTTTTTGGGGTTCTTTCTTTGATACCTAATCTTGATGTAATTAGAAATATGAATGCGATTTTAATGATGTTTTTTATGCTATTTGCTGTATGTAAGATGTTTTATCTTCCATTTAGTGCGGGAAGTTTTTTTTTAAAAACATCGGATGTAGGAAGTGTAATATCCTCAATGGATAAAATGAATTTGCCTCGTACTGTTTCTATACCAATTGCTGTAATGTTTAGGTTTTTTCCTTCATTTAGGGAAGAAAGTCACAATATAAAACTTGCTATGAAAATAAGAGGTATTACATTTAAAAATCCAATTTTATACATCGAGTATGTAATTGTGCCTTTACTTGTTATATCTTCTAATATTTCTGATGATATTGCAAAGGCAGCAGAAACAAAATGTATTGAAAATCCTGTTAAAAAGACAAGGTACATATCCGTCAAAACGAAAATAGTTGATTTTGTTTATGTGCTTTCAATATTGATTATGGTTATAGGAGGAGCTTTATGGTAGAAATTGAAAATTTATCTCTATCTTATGGAAATTCTCCTAAAGTGTTAAAAAACATTTCTTTAGATGTAAAAAAAGGTGAATGTGTATTATTTACTGGGAAAAGTGGTAGCGGAAAATCTTCAATTATAAATTCTATCAATGGGTTAGCTGTACGATATGATGGAGCTTCTATGGGTGGAACCATCAGGATTGATAATAAAGATATTAAAAACCTCGAATTATACGAAATATCGCTCTTAGTATCAAATGTATTTCAAAATCCAAAGACACACTTTTTCAATATAAATACTACTCTTGAATTACTTTTCTATTTGGAGAATATAGGGCTTTCAAAAAAACAAATGGATGAAAGACTAAATGATATGTTGGATTTGTTTCCGATAGAACATCTTTTAAATAGAGATATTTTTAAGCTTTCGGGTGGAGAAAAGCAGATTTTATGTATTGCTGCAAGTTATATATCTGGAACGGAAATCATTGTTTTAGATGAGCCTTCATCAAATCTTGATGAAGAAAACATTCTAATCATAAAAGAAATGCTTATAAAACTTAAAGATAAGGGGAAAACTCTTATAATCTCAGAACATAGAATATTTTATCTAATGGATATTGTAGATAGAGTTTTTTTGATTAAAGATGGGGAAATACAAAAGGAATATACTCAAATAGATTTTATGAAAATACCGTCTGAAAAGCTAAAGAAGTTAGGTTTAAGAAATAAGAATAGAGTAAAACTTACAGTACCCGAAAATCAAAATAAGGGAAATTTAGAAGTAAAAAACATTGAATTTAAGTTTAATGGCATAGATAAAAAATTGCATTTAAAAGACCTCTCTTTTGAAATGGGAAAAATTTACGGCATAGTAGGAACAAACGGACTTGGTAAATCCACTTTGCTCAGATGCCTTATAGGCTTAGAAAGAAAATCGAAGGATGAAATCTATTTGGACGGCAAAAGACTTTCAAAATCAGATAGGCTAAAAATATCATCCCTTGTAATGCAGGATGTTAATTATCAGCTTTTTACCGATTCTATTGCAAGTGAAGTAAGTCTTGGAATAAAAAATATTGAAAGTAGTTATGTTGAAAATATTCTGAAAAAACTTGATTTATATGAATCAAAAGATCGTCATCCAATGAGCTTGTCAGGTGGACAAAAGCAAAGGGTAGCAATTGCATCTGTACTATGTAAAAAATCTAAACTTATGTTTTTTGATGAACCTACCAGTGGAATGGATTATTGCAATATGATGAACATATCCCATCTAATCAACGAATGTAAAAGTGATAAGAAAATAATATTTATTGTTTCACATGACCAAGAATTTTTAAATTCGATAGCTGACAATGTTATATATTTGTAAATATCCATAGAGATACTCATATTTGAAAAATCAAAATAAAGGAGATTTAAAGATGTAAGGAGATAAAAATATGAAATATCATGATATGATAATAGAAAATATAAGTGTATGTGAATTTCTTTTATCGTGTGAAAGTAAGATATTTTGTTTAGGAAAATTTTTATGCGTTATTAAATAATATAATAGAAAAAGAATACATTTCTAAAAGAGGACTTTTTACGCCAAAGTGTAGAAGTCCTCCTTTTTTATTCTGGCTCTTTGTCAAGTTCGGGGCATGGGAAAAATTCACTCTAGAAATCTAGGCAGCATTTTGCTACTTAGATTTTTTCTTATTTTCTTTAAGTTTGATATTATTTTTATACTCAGAAACAAATAATCTAGACATAATTAAAATACGTAATCTGAAATTACTAAAGCTAGAATATCCATAAGATACTCTCTTTAGTAGTTTTATTTTATTATTAAATCCTTCTAATGGGCCATTAGAATACTCATATTTAACAGCGTTAAGCATATACTCTTTGTGCTTTTTCATAGTATTTATAGCTTTAGATACACCTTTAGATAATCCTTTAGTATCCATATCTATATATTTCTCTAATTCTACAGAATCTTTAGCCTTAATAGCTTCTCGTATCTCATGAACTCTCTCATAACTAGCTGTAAATTCAGTATCTATAGCTAATATGTAATCTAATACCTCTTTTCTAGTTACATAGCGTTTAAAGCTTCTAGAATAGAATGTTTTTGTTGAATTTACTTTATCTCTATCTTCTAATATTACTTTCCAGAAGTTCTTTAGAATAGTGTAAGTAGAGCCTTTTTTATTCTTATATTGATTCATTAGTTTTACTCTAGCTTTGTTTAATTCTCTATTAATATTTTGAACCATATGGAATCTGTCTATTATTATTTCAGCGTTAGGAAACATCTCTCTAATCATATTCATATAAGGAGGGTAAATATCTATACAAATCGTTTTAACTTTCTTTCTTACATTTCTTGGATATCTCATAAAGTATTGTTTTAATATATGTTGTGTTCTTCCATCTACTATATCTATAAAATCATGTATTTTAGCACCTAAGAATACGAGGCTTATTCCATTTTTACTATTTTTAGTAGATTTTATTTCATCGAAACATAGGTGCTTTGGTAAGTTTGAATGAGTCTTAATTCCTAATACTTCTCTTCATGATACTACTGTAGATACTGATACATTACTTAATTCAGATATATCTTTAAAAGATAATGTTTTAGCTAGATTCTTCATAATATAAAATATAAGATTTTTAGATATACGATGGATCAGGCGGTAACTGATGGTTTAACAGTGCCAATTAAATATCACCCTAGAATAGCAAAAGTATTGTTAGATGAAAATAAAGTAAAACAAATAGAATCTTATTATGAAAAATGTGCTGAAGAGGGTGCTACAAAAGAAGATATTGAAGCTAGTAAACGAGCTATGAGTTCAATGGAAATCATTTTAGGAGAAGATTCTCGTTTAGAAAGATTAGCCAAAGATATTTATGAGCATTATACTTCTTCTTGTGAAAATAATCCAGACAGAATTCAAAAAGCAATGGTAGTTTGTTCTAATAGAGAAATTGCATTTAACTTACTGAAGAAATTTGAACAATTGTATCCTACATGGTTTGAAAAGAAAAAAGTTCCAGAGGGGATAGAAGTAACATCTGAGGAATTGAAAAAAATAAAACCAATGCCGACTATTGCTATTGTGGCAAGTGTAGGGAAAATCGACCGTGAAGAAATGTATAATTATCTGGGGGGAGGAAAAAATGATAGTCTAGATATTATATTTAAGCATGATAAGTCAAATTTCAGAGTAGTTATCGTTGTAAATATGTGGATAACTGGATTTGATGTTCCTACACTAACATACCTATATAATGACAAACCTTTAAAGAAACATCTTTTAATCCAAACTATAAGTAGAGTTAATAGAAAATATCCAGATAAAGAATATGGATTAATTATAGATTATATAGGAATACGAAAAAATATGAGAGAAGCCCTAAAAACTTATGGTGGAGACACATCTATTGCACCTACAAAGGACGATGTTTATCAGGCTAAGGGTGCATTTATAGAAGAACTAGAAATTTTGAAGAGATTGTTTTCTAATTATGATTTGTCACCGTTCATAAGTGCTGAGTATAATCCGATAGAAAGGTATACATTATTAGCTTCAGCAGCTGAATATGTATTCTCATCTCTAGAAAAATTAAATATTGAATCTAGTGGAAAGATAAGGGGGGTATTGTTTAAAACATATTTTTTGAAGACAGTAAAAAGAATGAAAGCAGCTTATGATATTTGTCAACCATCTGGAGAATTAAATGAAAAAGATATGGCTTTAGTTCGGTGTTTTATGGCTATAGCAGGATTTGTTCGTAAGATGAGTGGTACAAGTGATATAGATGCAGATTCTATGAATAGAGATGTGTCAAAAATGATCGAGGAAGTTTTAAAATATAATGAAGTAGAAAGTATATTAGAAAATGTAGAAGAAGAGGTAGGAGAGATTCAGGAA
The DNA here is from genome assembly GCA_947254465.1 of uncultured Gemella sp. Classification (GTDB taxonomy): domain Bacteria; phylum Bacillota; class Bacilli; order Staphylococcales; family Gemellaceae; genus Gemella. Next base: position 4,759 of record CAMYEU010000058.1, read on the forward strand.
TTGACGTCTCAAGATATTATAACAATGCCTACAAAACAGGCTTTAGAAATATTAGAGAAAATGAAGAAGAGTCGAGAAAGTTTCAGAAAATTAGGATTAACTTTTGAGGAAAAAGCATTTTACGATATTTTAATAGCCATGCGAGATAAATATAATTTCGATTATGGAAAGGACGTTGTTATAGAGGGTGTAGTAATTAATGAGAAATGTAAAGAGTTATCTAAGAAAATTAAAGAGGAAATAGATACAAAATCTTCTTTTGCTGATTGGTTAAATAATCAGAATGTTAGAAATGAATTGCAACTATCTATAAAAATCTGTTTAGCTAAAAATGGATATCCACCAAAATATGATAATGAAGTTTTCAATAAAGTAATGGAACAAGTTGAGAATTTTTCGGAGCATTCATTAAGAAATAATAAAATTCTAAAAGAGAAAAAAGAAGTAAGAGAAGTAGCGGAAGATAAACTAAAATATAGTGAAGATATTGTAGATTAATTAGGTTTATATTTACAATACTTCAGTTCTTTATTACTAATTATAAAAGCTCATCGAATTGGCGATGGGCTTTTATCTTTTTTTACTGCAAACCCCATACTCACATGATATAATAGTAAGGTATGTAAAATAAAACAATAAGGTGACAAAATGAATAAATTAAAACAATTATTAAATGAAAAAAAATATTTAATTATGGGGATATTGAACTTTACTCCTGATTCTTTTTCAGATGGAGGAGATTTTTATGATGTGGAAGCTGCGATAGAAGGTGTTCGTAAGATGATAGCTGAAGGTGCGGATATTATTGATATCGGTGCTGAATCGACTCGTCCAGGTTCTACTGTAGTTAGTGAGGAGGACGAACTTGCTAGATTACAAAGCGTATTTCCAACTTTAAGAAAAACATTCCCTGATGTGTGCTTTAGCGTTGATACGTATAAGCCTAATGTAGCTGAATACATGATTGAAGCAGGAGTAGATGTACTAAATGATGTGAATGGTGCTAAAGGAAGTACTATGGCTGATGTCGCTGCGAAATATGATATTCCTATCTTTATTATGCACAATGGTGGTGTAGAAGAAGGGCAAGAGATTGAACAAGTTGTGCGTGAATTAGGTGAGAGTGTTGATATTTGTCTAAATGCAGGTGTGAAGAAAGAACATATTATCGTTGATCCTGGAATGGGGTTTGGTAAAACTGCAGAGGCTAATTTAGAAATAACACGAAAATTAGAATTACTTAATTCATTAGGGTGTGAAATCCTATATGCGGTAAGTAGAAAGAGAACTACAGATTATGTACTAGGTGGTAATAGTAATCCGAAAGATAGGGATATAGTAAGTGCGACTCTATCATTAGAAGCGGTGAAACGAGGAGCTAGAATGGTACGTGTTCATAATGTAAAAGTTATGAAAGAAGCCCTAATAACTTATGAAATAATCAATGGATAATCTAACAGAAGGAGGTTAAAATGAAGAATACATTTGTTTATAATAATCATGTAGAAGCGAAGAAAGTGCTTAGTACGCTTGAGAGTGAATTAGAAATGTGCGATGAATTTATTTTTAGCGTGGCGTTTATTTCAGAAAGTGGTTTAACTAGTTTACTTCAGACTTTGAAGAATTTAGAAGAGAAAAACATCCGTGGAAAAATTTTAACGACGAATTATTTATATTTTAATACTCCTAAAGTGTTAGAGAAATTGTCTAATTTTAAAAATATCTCTCTAAAAATTTATGATTGTGTAGAAAATAAACATGGATTCCACACTAAAGGTTATTTATTTAGATACGGTGACTCATGGAAAGTATTGATGGGAAGTTCGAACTTAACGAGTGCAGCACTGACAATAAATAAAGAATGGAATACTTTTGTTGAGGGTGATAGGATTCTAGCTGATAATATCTTAGATGAGTTTAATAGTTTATGGGAGAAATCTAAGTCTTACTCTGAAATAAAAGATAAGTATGTTGAAGAATTTGCTAGTAATAAGATTGAGACTGTTACTAAGAAAATTATTTCCGAGGAAATTAAACCGAATAAGATGCAAAGGAGTTTTATAGAAAATTTCGAAAAACTTCGTAATCAAGATAACAAGGGGCTTCTAATTTCTGCAACAGGAACTGGTAAGACATTTGCGGCTGCTTTTGCGATGAAGAGTATAGATGCTAAGAGATTGTTGTTTGTCGTACATAGAGAACAAATTGCTCGTCAGGCACTGGAGACATTTAAGATTATTTTTGGAACTAGCCGTAGTTATGGTCTTCTTACAGGTAAAGAGAAAAATATAGAAGCGGATTTTGTTTTTTCTACAGTTCAAACTATGTCTAAAGAAGATATTTTTAAGAGTTTTAATGATACTCATTTTGATGAAATTATAATAGATGAGGTACATAGGGCAGGAGCTGATAGTTATCTTAGATTGATGGATTATTTCAAACCAGTATTTTATCTTGGTATGACAGCAAGTCCTGATAGAACGGATAGTTTTAATATTTATGAATTATTTAATAGCAATATTGTTTATGAAGTTCGCTTAAAAGAAGCGATGGAAAATTCATTATTATGTCCGTTTCATTATTTCGGGATTAGTGATCTAGAAGTTGATGGTAAGGTTATTGACGAACTGAGCGAGTTTTCAAATCTAGTGTCTAATGAACGTGTCGAGCATATTATAAGTAAAATCAATTATTATGGTTATTCAGGAGATAGGGTAAAGGGTCTAGTTTTCTGTTCATCGAAACAAGAAGCCAAGGTGCTTAGCGAGGAGTTCAATGCGCGTGGATATAAGACTACTAGCTTAACAGGTGAAGATAGTCAGGAACGACGCAAACAGGAGATTGCTAAGTTAGTTGCGAATGATGGAGAACAGCTAGATTATATATTTACCGTAGACATTTTCAATGAAGGTGTAGATATTCCTGAGGTTAATCAGGTAATTATGTTAAGACCTACTCAAAGTTCTATTATCTTTATTCAACAGTTAGGTCGTGGTTTGCGAAAATCTGCGAATAAGGACTTTGTCGTAATAATAGATTTTATCGCGAATTACAAAAATAACTTTTTAATTCCTGTAGCTTTATCTGGAGATAATAGTTATGACAAAGATACCGTAAGGAAGTTTTTATCTCAAGGGACTAGGTATATTCCTGGGACGTCAACTATTCACTTTGATGAAATCTCTAAACAGAGAATTTATAGTGCGATAGACAATGTGAAGTTAAACACGTGGCTATTCGTTACTGATGAGTATAATAAGCTTAAAAATAAACTAGGAAGAATACCTACGTATTTAGACTTTGAGGACTATGACGCTATAGATATTAGAAAGATTTTCGAAGTAGCTGGAAGTTATTATTCATTTTTATCTAAGAAGGAAAAACAGTTTGAATATAGCGGAAAGCTGACGAAGACAGCAGAGAATATGCTGAATTTTGTTTCTACTAATTTAATCTTAAGTAAAAAAATAGAAGAACTTGTAATTCTACGTTTGTTATTAGATGATAAGAAGCGTAATATCCTTGTAGCTTTTGAAGAAATTATGTTGAAAGATTATAATAAGTTTATCGCAGATTATGAGCTAGATGTTAGTAGAAAGATACTTACTAATAATTTTGTAACTAGTAGTGTTACTAAGAAGAAGTTTCATGATTGTATATTCTTAGATGAGAATGTAGCTGAGATAAAAATGTCTAAGGAATTTGAAGAACAGTTACAATCAGAGATTTTTAGAGAATTATTACTAGACTTGATAGACTATGGAATTTACAGATATAATAAATATTACAAAGATAATTTATACAAAGATACTAATTTTGTATTGTATGAGAAATATAGTTTCGAGGATATTTGTAAATTATTCTCGTGGGGAATTAACTACGTGCCGCTTGCTATAGGTGGTTATAAGTACGATGAAAGAACAAAGACTTTGCCGGTATTTATTAACTACGATATTGATGAAAATTCATTTAACCGTGATTACACACATGGATTTTTACCGAATAATGGATTTACTTCGATGTCGAAGCCAAGAAGAAATTTAGAATCTGTCTCTTATACACATCTGACGCTGCCGACGATATGCAGTGT
>CAMYEU010000059.1 GCA_947254465.1 uncultured Gemella sp.
GATATTGACTATCTGGAAAACTTTGAGAAGGTGAATAATCTTGCTCATAGTATTACCGAAGGAATCGATGGAGAATATGGAGTTATTTCAAAACTAGCAGAAATCAGATCTAATCTGGGAGAATTAACTAGATATAACTCAAACTTTGAAGAAAAGTATGAAGAAATTACAAATTTATACTATATCTTAGACGATTTGAAATATGAAGTATCTAGTTATACTGATGTTATCGAATATGATGAAGAAAAATTAGATAGATTAATCTATAGATTAGATAAGATAAAAACTTTAGAGAAAAAATATTCAAAACCATTAAATGAGCTAATAGTTTTCACAGAAACTATAAAAGAAGAATTAGATGAGCTGGAAAATTATGAAGAAAACTTCGAAAATTATCTAGAAGAAAGTAAGAAAATTGAAGAAGAATTAACAGTTTTAGCTGAAGAATTAAGTTCAATAAGAAAAGATACAGCCTTAAAATTAGAAAAACTTATCCAAGATGAGTTGAAATTCTTATATATGGAAAAAAGTACAATCAAAGTTGACTTTAAAGAAAAAGAATTCTCATCAACAGGAAAAGACGATGTTAAAATTCTTATTAGCGCAAACTTAGGAGAACCTTTAAAATCATTATCTAAAGTAGCCTCAGGTGGTGAACTTTCTAGGGTGATGTTAGCACTAAAAATAATCTTCTCAAGAAGTATAGAGGCTACTTCAATTATCTTTGATGAAATCGATACTGGAGTAAGTGGAAGAGTGTCACAACGAATGGCTGAAAAGATGTATCAACTAGGAGTAGGATCACAAGTATTATGTATCTCGCATCTACCTCAAACAACAGCTTTGGCGGATACCAACTTACTAATTAGTAAAGAAATCATTGATAAGAGAACATTAACTGTTATTAGAGAGTTGACTGAAGAACAAAAGATTGCAGAGGTAGCAAGAATGGTATCTGGAGATACTATGACAAAACTTTCAGAAGAGCACTCTATTGAAATGTTAAGAAAAAAAAAAAAAATTAAAGAAGAGATAAAAGAAAAACTAAATAAGTAGTTAGTAAAAATACCGTAAAGGTAAAGGAGGACTATGGCTAAAGAAGGAAAAATTTTAAAAGCACTTAGTGGATTTTATTATGTAGACTGTTCTGGAGAGTTGATTACTTGTCGTGCACGAGGAAACTTCAGAAATGAAAACATCACGCCGTTAGTAGGAGATGATGTAAAAATTCAATTAAGTGATAATAATACAGGATATGTTGTAGAAATATTAGAAAGAAAAAATGAATTACTACGACCTAAGGTAGCAAATATAGATTATAGTATTATCGTAGTATCTGTAAAAGATCCTGAGTTTTCTAGTAAATTACTGAATAAAACGATTTGTTTAAATGAAAATAGTAATGTAGATATTATTATTGTCTTTACAAAGCTTGATTTATTAAATGACGAAGATCTTAAGAAAATGAAAGAAATAATGAATTATTATTATGAAATAGGATATCAAGTATTTACAAACTCTGATGAAGATATTGAAAAATTAAAACAAGTCATTTCAGAGAAGTATGTAGCTATTTCAGGACAATCTGGAGCAGGAAAGTCGACGTTTATTAATAAGCTTGCAGAACATTTAGATATTGAAACTGGAGAAATCTCTAAACATCTAGGACGAGGACGTCATACTACGAGACATACGGAATTTTATCAAATTGATGATTTCTATATCGCAGATACTCCAGGATTCTCTTCATTAGATATTACATTTATTGAAAAAGAAGATTTACAATATTTATTCAGAGAATTTAATGATTATGATTGTAAGTTTAAACCTTGTAATCATATGGAAGAGATTCAATGTGGAGTTAAAGAAGCAGTAGAAAGTAAAAAAATACTAGAAAGTCGTTATGAAGACTATAAAGTATTATTTACAGAAAAACAAAATCAAAAGAGAAAATATATAAAGGAGAGATAAGATGAAGAAGATATTACCTTCAATTTTATCAGCAGATTTTGCTAACTTAGAAAGAGATATTAAAGAATTAGAAAGTATCGGAATTGATATGTTTCACATCGATGTAATGGATGGAAACTTTGTTCCAAATATTTCATTTGGATTTCCAATAATCGAATCGATTAGACCAAAAACAGATAAAGTTTTCGATTGTCATCTTATGATTGCTAATCCAGAAAACTATGTTGAACAATTTTGTAAAGTAGGTTGTGATATGGTATCATTCCACATCGAAGCCACTAATCATGCAGATAGAGTTATTCAAATAATAAAAAATAATGGTAAAAAAGCTGGTATTGTATTAAACCCTCAAACACCAATCGAGAGTATTAAGTACCTATTACCAAAATTGGATTATGTTTTAATCATGACTGTTAATCCAGGATTCGGTGGACAAAAATTCATTACTGAGATGCTAGAAAAAATCGAAGAATTGGCAAAACTTAGAGAAGAAAAAAATTATAACTTCTTAATAGAAGTAGACGGTGGAATAAATGTAGAAACGTCAAAAGCTTGTCGTGATAAAGGTGCAGACTTATTAGTTTGTGGTTCGTTCTTATTTGGAGCGAGTGACAAAGAAAAAACATTAGGTGAGTTGTTAAAATAATGAATATGAAAAAAATAAACATAATGTTAGGAGGAGTATTCCCAAAGGAAATGCCAACAGCTAACTTATGGTGTGGAGTAGATAAAGGCGCATTATACTTGATTAATAACGGTATTGATCCAATATTAAGTTGCGGAGATTTTGATTCGATAACTTTAGAACAGAGAAAAGAAGTTGAAGAGAAATCTAAGTACTTTAAAATAAAAAGTAGTGAAGATTTAACGGATGCTGAATTTGCGTTAGAACATGTCTTAGAACTATTTGAAAATGTTGAAGAAATAGATATTTACGGTGCTACTGGAAGAAGACTCGATCATTTTTTTGGTAATATTCTATTATTAAATAATAACAAGTACAATAATATAAAAGTTAGAATTATTGATGATAATAATATAATTACTTTAGGAAAAAAAGGTATAACTTTCTTTGAAAGTATAGAAGGATATAAATATTTCTCAATAGTTCCTATTTATGAAGATACTTTAATGACGATAAAAAATTCTAAATATGAAGTGGAAAATTTAGCTCTTACTTTAAATCGTCCCAATGCTACTAGTAATGAGTTTAAAAGTAAAGAGGAGATAAAATTAGAAGTTAATAATAATGTAATAGTGATATATTCTAAAGATTAGGAGTAATTTTTATGATAGAAATAATTCAATTTATGTTGATAGCTGTTCTTGCAGGATTCTTAGGTTCTTTAGTAGGACTAGGTGGAGGAATTATTATCACACCTGCATTAACAATTTTATTTGGATTTGATATTAAATATGCCATTGGAGCGAGTATCGTCGCGGTAATCGCAACAAGTAGTGGTTCAGCAATAGCATTTGTAAAAGATCATGTTAGTAATATGCGAGTAGGTATGCTACTAGAAGTATTTACTACAGCAGGGGGTGTTGTGGGAGCACTTATGGCTGGAGTATTTTCGTCTAAATTATTATATATCTTCTTCTCACTAATATTATTGAACTCTTTTTATGGAATGTTGAAAAAGACAGGATTAATAACTAAAGCGAAAAAAGAAGAAGAAATAGTCGAAAATGACAAATATGCTGAGAAATATAAACTTAATTCATCATATTATGATAAAGCAATAGACAAAACAATTGACTACAATGTTACGAATGTACCGCAAGGTTCGTTAGTAATGTTTGGAGCTGGATTTGCCAGTGGATTACTTGGAATTGGTAGTGGAGCATTTAAAGTAGTTGCTTTAGATACTTATATGAAACTGCCGATAAAAGTAAGTACTGCAACGAGTAACTTTATGATGGGAGTTACTGCAACAGCTAGTGCGTTAATATATTTTTTTAATGGAACTATTAATCCAGCAGTAGCAGCCCCAATAGCGATTGGAACGCTAATTGGATCAAGAACTGGAGCAAAAGTAATGCAAAGATTAGATGCAAAGTATATTCGTTATATTTTCCTTCCAATCTTATTATTTACTATCATCAATATGTTACTGAAAGGGCTGGGGGTACTTTAATATGAATGAAAAAAGAGATATAAATATTATAATTTCAAATATTATAAAAACTGGAGTTTTTGTAAGTTCATTCTTTATTATAACAGGAATAATACTTAGCTTTATTCAAGGGGCAGATGGAGTATTAACGGTAGAGAGATATACTTTTAATGAAATGCTAAGAGGTTTAGTAACACTTAATTATTATTCATATTTAATGTTTGGTATATTTCTTTTAATACTAACACCTGTATTACGTATATTAGGTTTACTTTATGTATATATTGAAGAAAAAGACTACAATTTTATAAGAATTTGTATTTTAGTACTTGTGATTCTAATAGTTAGTTTATTATTGGGAGTAACACACAGCTAAAATATAAAAAAAATTAAAAAATAAAATGTTCAACTACGTGATAATATACAATTTATCGCTAATTGTGAACAAATTGTGAACGAAAAATGGTAAAATGTAGTAAAAGTACTACTTTTTATCATTTTTGTTTTGCCATAATAAAAACTATGTTATACAATAATAATATAATATTTACAATTAAATATAAATTAACACATATAAGGAGGTATATCTATGTTGGATCCACTATTACTTGCAAGGATACAATTCGCAGCAACAACAGTGTTCCACTTCTTCTTTGTACCTATTACTATAGGTATGGTGTTCTTAATCGCAATTTTTGAAAGTATTTATGTTAAAACTGGCGATGAGCATTACAAAAGAATTACGAAGTTCTTTGGGCACTTATTCCTAATTAACTTCGCTGTTGGGGTTGTTACAGGTATTCTTCAAGAGTTCCAATTTGGTATGAACTGGTCTGAATATTCTTCATTCGTAGGAGATGTTTTTGGACCATCACTTGCGATAGAAGCATTACTTGCATTCTATCTTGAGTCAACATTTATCGGTATTTGGATTTTCTCTTGGGAGAAAATTAACAAGAAATTACATGCAATGTGTATTTGGTTAGTAGGTATAGGAACAGTTATGTCAGCATTCTGGATTTTATCTGCTAACTCATTCATGCAACACCCTGTTGGTGTTAAATACGTTGAGAATAACGTAATTGGTAAAAAAGCGGAAATGATTGATTTCTTCGCAATTATTAAAAACCCATACTTATGGAACCAATTCCCTCACGTAATTACAATGGCAATAACAGTTGGGGCATTTACAATTGCAGGTATTGCATCTTGGAAAATCCTTCGTAAACACGAAGTTGAAGTTTTCAGAAAAGCTTTTAGAGTTTCAATTATTGCTGCTCTAATTGGTTCTACTGGATTATTTGTTACTGGGCACTCTCAAATGCAATATTTAGTAAGAGAATATCCTATGAAAGTTGCAGCAGCTGAGGCGTTATATGAAGATACTGGAAACTCAGCAGCATTCTCAGTGTTAGCAACAATTGATCAAAAACAACAAAAAGCAGAACACTATATTGAAGTTCCTGGTATGTTAAGCTTCTTAGCATATGATAAATTTGAAGGAAGCCTTAAAGGTATGAAATCTCTTCAAAAAGAAATGGACGAAAAATACTATCCAGTAGTTGGAAAACATATTGATTACACACCTCATGTGCCGACTATTTATTACTCATTCAGAGTTATGTCAGCTTCTGTAGGTATCTTAATCTTAATGTCATTACTTGGAACTATATATTCATTCAAGAGAACTGAAACTAAGAAACGTTGGTTCTTACAACTTATGCCATGGACACTACTAGTAGCTGAAGTTGCAACTGCTTGTGGTTGGATTATGGCAGAGATGGGACGTCAACCATTCTTAATCTTTGGAGTAATGGCTACTGAATCAGGTGTTTCACCAAACTCTGGAGCATCAGTGTTATTCTCATTATTAGTTTTCTGTGTGTTATATACAGTATTAGGTATTATACAATTTATCGCATTTAGATATACAATGAATAAAAAAGAAACAACTGTGAAGGAGGTAGCATAGTATGGATTGGTCAGTAGCCTTACCAAATATTTGGTTCTTACTTATAACAATACTATTTACAGGATTCTTCGTATTAGAAGGATATGACTTCGGAGTTGGGGTACTAGCTCAAGTACTAGGTAAAAACGATGAAGATAAACGCGTTTACTTCAATACAATCGGTCCTTTCTGGGATGCAAACGAAGTATGGCTGTTAACAGGTGGTGGAGCGATGTTCGCAGCGTTTCCTATCTGGTATGGTAAATTATTCAGTGGTTACTACATCGCATTCGTATTATTACTAGTTGCGTTAATTTTACGAGGCGTATCATTTGAATTTAGAGGTAAATTAGGTAATAATAGAACTTGGATTAAATCATTCGATATAGCAATGTTTGTAGGGAGCTTACTTCCTCCAATTTTATGGGGAATAGCAGTAGCTAACTTCATGACAGGGGCAAACCTTGATGCTAAGAAAAATTTAGTTGATGGTTTCTTAGGATTATTATCACCATTTACTATTCTTGGTGGAATTATGATGTTACTTCTTATGTTAGTTCACGGAGCTCAATTCTTAGCTCTTAAAACTACAGGAGAATTAAGAAACGCAGCTCGTGCAACATCTGCATTATTATTCCCATTTGCTGCAGTAGTAACATTAATTTTCGCAATCTGGGCATTATTTAAAACAGATATCTTTACAACAAACTACTATGTTGGCTTAGTGCTAGCATTAGTAGCGGTAGCATTCTTTGTATTATCATTTGTTTTAAACTTTAAAGGTCGTGACTTAGGTGCATTCTTAAGTACATCAGGAACTTTAGCGTTCCTAACTCTAAGTGTCTTCGCAGGTCTGTTCCCACGTGCTATAATAAACAGTAATGATGTTAGTCAATCATTATTTATTTATGATGCTGCTAGTGGAGTATATACACTAAGACTTATGACAATAGTTGCATTATTCCTATTGCCATTCGTTTTAGGATACCAAGTTTGGTCTTATTCTATTTTTAGAAAACGACTAAGTAAAGAAGATAAATTGGAGTATTAGTCAATGAAAAAAAAGGAAGCAAAATTAAAACTTCCTGTTAAAAAAAGTCTTACATTGACACTATTAATATTATCAATATTCGAAGCAGCTTGTATAATTATACAAGCTGCTTTTTTAGCAAAAGCCATAGTGGGACTTTTTGATAAAAATTTTGATAATGTAGTAAGAGATAGTGTTCTTTTTTTAATGGGTTTTATTTTTAAAATAGTATTTTTACACTTACAACAATATTTTACAGAAAATCATGCAATCAAGTTTGAAACAGAACTCAGAAGAAAATTACTTCAGAGTTACTTTGACTTAGGACCTGATTTTACATCAAGAGAAGGATCAGGAAAGCTAGTAACATTAGCGATAGATGGAATAGGAAAAGTAAAACAATATTTTGAACTAAACGTATCAAAACAAATTCGTGGAGCTATTATCCCAACCTTAGTTGTTATTTTTATATTTTATACAGACTATGTATCAGCTTTAATGATAATATCTGTAATACCAGTTATCGTTATTTTCATGATACTTCTAGGAATTAACGCTAGAGATATGGCGAATAGACAGTATAAAAAATATAGAGCATTATCTAATAATTTTATCGATACAATTCGAGGGGTAGAGACTCTTAAATTCTTAGGGGTAAGTAAAAACTACTTACCGATCATGGAAAAGAAAAACAGAGAATATCGTCAAAGTACTATGAAAACACTTAGTGTAGCATTTTTAAATAGCTTTGCCCTTGATTTCTTAACAACAATCGCAATTGCACTTTTAGCAGTTAGATTAGGGATTCTATTATTAGATGGAGATACGGTATTATTACCGTCGCTAACTGTGTTATTAATTGCCCCAGAGTTTTTCCTACCGATGAAACAAGCTGCGACAGATTATCATGCAACGCTTGATGGTCAAATGGCTTATGAAGATATTAATCGAATGATAGTGGATAATGAGAAAAACAAATCTCAAAAATCTTCTATCGAGAGTGTAGAAAGTATAAAACTACAAAATGTAGGATTAACAAAAGATGACAAAAAAATTCTTGATAATATCACTTTATCGATAAACAAAGGTGAAAAGATTTGTCTTGTGGGACAAAGTGGAAGTGGAAAAACTTCATTAATCTCATTATTATCTGGTTTTAATGAACAGAGTGAAGGTGAGATATTTATTAATGATAAAGTTACAAATTTAAAAAATGTTCACTGGTCGAATAACATCTCATATATTTCACAATTCCCTTATATTTTCCCAGATACAATTCGCAATAATATATTATTCTATTCTAATGAAAATATAAGTGAAGATCATTTAAAAGAAATTAGTGAGTTAGTAGGTTTAGATAAATTCATCTCTACATTACCACAAGGTTATGATACTAATATTGGAGAAGGTGGTCAAGAATTAAGTGGAGGTCAAGCACAACGTATCGCTATTGCTAGAGCCTTAATTAGTAATAGAGAAGTAATTATCTTAGATGAACCTACAAGTCACCTGGATATAGAAACAGAGTTTGAAATTAAAGAAAAACTACTAGAATTATTTAAAGGTAGAACTGTAATTATAGCTACACATAGACTACACTGGTTGAATAATGTAGATTATGTATTAAATCTAGAACAAGGAAAGGTTAGTGATTTTGAGAAAGTTGCCGAATTTAAAAATTCACCACGTTTCGAAGAATTGAAAGCTAATCTAGTAGGAGGTAGCTATA
>CAMYEU010000060.1 GCA_947254465.1 uncultured Gemella sp.
TCCTGAGATGTCTCGTGGGCTCGGAGATGTGTATAAGAGACAGACCTACAGCAGCTTTTGTCGTTATTATTTATGGGATAATAGCTGAACATGGAATTGCAGGATTAACTGTTGCAACACTGATGGCAGGAGTTATGCTAATTCTAATGGGATTATTTCACTTTGGTGACTTGATTAAATTTATTCCTAAAACAATTACTATTGGTTTCACGTTAGGGATTGCTATGGGAATAGTAGTCGGTCAGGTGAAAGATTTCCTAGGATTAAGTATGGGAGCAGTCCCTGCGGAGTTTGTTGGAAAATTAGTAGCTTACGGACATAATATAAAAAGTATTAGTTTTATCACTTTAGCGATAGGACTACTCGCCATACTAATTCAAATATTTTGGCCAAAGGTATCTAAGAAAATACCAGGTTCTTTAATTGCAATACTTGTTACAACATTTTTAGTAGCTATTTTTAAATTGCCGGTTAAAACTATTGGTGATCTATATACGATTAAAGCAGGGCTTCCTAGCTTTACAATGCCTACAATTTCATTTTCTCTAATCAGAGAGATGATTTTACCAGCATTTACAATCGCAATATTGGCTGCTATAGAATCACTATTATCTGCTGTAGTATCTGATGGTATGACAGGAAGTAAGCATAAATCAAATGCAGAGTTAGTAGCCCAAGGTGTAGGGAACTTTATGTCGGCACTTTTTGGAGGGATACCTGCAACAGGCGCAATTGCGAGAACAGCAGCTAACGTAAAAAATGGTGGTAGAACACCGGTATCTGGAATGGTACACGCATTTACTTTATTACTAATATTATTATTTTTAATGCCATATGCATCGTATATTCCGATGAGTTGCTTGGCTGCGATATTAATAATTGTAGGGTATAATATGAGTGGTTGGCGTATTTGTGTGCGAATGTTAAAGACTGCACCGAAAAGTGATATAGCGGTATTAATTATTACTTTCTTGTTAACATTATTCTTCGATTTAGTAATCGCGATAGAGTTCGGTATGGTATTAGCCGCGTTCTTATTCTTAAAACGTATGGCAGATATTGCAGAAGTAAGACAATGGGCATACAAAGGCTCATCTGATGATGATAAGTTATCTGAAGAAGTTGATTTAAAATATGTCCCTGATAATACTATAGTTTATGAAATTTTTGGAGCTTTATTCTTCGGAGCAGCAAATGTATTTACTAACTTTGAACATGGAGAAGGAAAAAATGTTTTAATTATAAGAATGCGTAATGTTCCAGCTATGGATATTTCGGGATTAGAAGTACTAGAAGAAATATTGGAGACTTGTAAAAAACGTGGTTTGACATTAATACTTTCGCACGTAAATGAACAGCCATATCATGTTATGGAAAAGGCTGGATTTATAGAAAAAATGGGTAAAGAAAATATATGTGAGAATATCGATGTATCTTTAGAAAGAGCGGAGAAGTTAGGACAACAATAGATTTAGGTAAATTTTAATTACAGTCTAAAGTTCACCTAAGGTACGAGATATATAATATAAACATAACAAAACTTAATAATATTTTTTTTCATAATATATGGGGCTGATTATTTTATCGGCCCCTTTCTCCATTCTAAGTTGTATATATGGGTAATTTTTTGTACAGGTAGTGTAATATAATAAATTTAAATGGAGGTGAATATTATGAATTCAGAAATTTTATTAGAAGTATTTTCGATGATATTCTGTATTTTTTATTTGATAGTATGTGGAATATCTAGAGAGATAATTAAAAAAGAGAAAATACTTTTAACAAAGTTATCAGATGAAGAGATAGAGTATTTTAGTACTAAGAAGACCAATACGAAAATATTCTGGATGGTAAATCTAGGGAAAGCTATTCTGTGTTGTATCTATCTATTTATCTCAATTATAAATAAAGGACTACTGATAGGAGTCTTTGGAGAAACATTAAATAAAGTAATAAATTCTATTATTATTGTTATTATTTTATTACCATATTTATTGGAACGTATCAATGTTATTCGTTGTTATAACAAGATAAAACAAAGGATAGAGGACAAATAGGCGTTAATATTGTTAAATATGAATTTAATAAAATTTTAAGACAATTGGTAAAATATTTATCGATTGTCTATTTTCATGAAAACTAAATTATTGACAATTGTAAACTATAGAGGTAGAATGAACTCATTAGTATTTAAAAAATCACTAATAAGTTTTTTAATAAGATAATAGTCAAAAGATTTTACTGATTTGGAATTACTTTTCATTATTCATAAAAATGAAGAATAAATGTAAAAACAAAAAATACCTTTGAAATTTTAAGATAAAGTGTATGTCCATAGTATTATCACTGATAATACTTGTGACTTTAGGTAGGGAGTGAAAATAAGTGAATAGTCTATTAAAATACTCAAGCATGTTTTCTAGAAAAAAATATGAAAACAACTCATTATATGAGTACTATGCTAGAAAAAATGGTTTGCAAGGTAAATCGCTATTAATCTTAACCTGTCTTTATTATACAAAGGATGGAATAACTCAAAATACTATTTGTGAAAAAACATATTCTACGAAACAAGTAGTTAGTGCAGCAATGAAAACTTTTAAGGAAAAAGGATATATTTATTTTGAGGAACAAGAAAAAGATAGGCGAGAGAAAATAGTTAGACTGACAGAAAAAGGTTACTTATATGCATCGAAAATTTTGGATCCTCTAAGAGAGGCTGAAGAAAAAGCAATAGGACAACTTTCAAATGATCAACAAAAACTATTTATAGAATACTATACAATCTTTAATGATAATATGAAGAAAAATATTGAAAAACTAGTATTGAAAGGAGAAATATAATATGATTAAATATAATAATGTTTCATTATGTTGTTCCACAAATGGGTTAATACTTGATGGATTGAATTTTGAAATACAAGAAGGAGAGTTTTTTGTTCTAGTTGGACCTAGTGGAAGTGGAAAAACAACAACATTAAAATTAATAAATAGATTAATAGAACAAACTGAGGGTGATATTTATTTTGAAGATAAGAGATTGAAAGACTATGATTTAAGGGAATTAAGACTTAAAACTGGATATGTTCTTCAACAAATTGCACTGTTTCCGAATCTTACGGTTGCAGAAAATATTGCGCTAATCCCAGAAATGAAAAACTTTGATAAAAAGGAAATTAAAGAAAAAACAGAAGATTTACTAAGAAAAGTAGGATTGGATCCTAAGCATTACATGAATCGTCTTCCTAAAGAACTTTCTGGAGGAGAGAAACAGAGAGTTGGAATATTGCGAGCGATAATTGCTAATCCTAAAATTTTACTGATGGATGAACCATTTTCGGCATTAGATCCTATTAGTAAAGTTCAATTACAAGATTTAATAAAAACTTTACACAATGAATATAAAATGACAACAGTTTTTGTAACTCACGATATGGATGAAGCGATGAAACTTGCCGATAGAATTTGTGTCTTAAAAAATGGTAAGGTAGTTCAAATTTCTACACCAGAAGTATTAAGAGAAAACCCTGCGGATGACTTTGTTCGCGAATTTTTTGCAAGGGGGAATAAATAATGAATTTAGTAAATACATTTTTAGAAAGAAAAAGTGATTGGATAACTGGATTGTTTGAACATCTTCAAATTTCATTATTATCACTTATTATTGCAATTTTTATAGCAGTTCCGTTAGGAATAATTATCTCAGGGAATAAAAAGACGAGTGAATGGTTTTTACAAATTACTGGTATTTTCCAGACAATTCCTTCTCTTGCATTATTAGGTTTATTTATTCCGTTTACGGGTATAGGAACATTACCGGCAGTAGTAGCATTAGTTATATATGCCATATTTCCGATATTACAAAGTACGATTACTGGTTTATCGGAGATTGATTCATCATTAGAAGAAGCTGCAACAGCCTTTGGTATGACGAAACTAGAGAAGTTAAAAAAATATCAATTTGCATTAGCGATGCCAATCCTAATGGGTGGTGTTAGAACGGCAAGTATTATGATAATTGGTACAGCAACACTTGCTGCTTTAATAGGAGCAGGAGGATTAGGTTCATTTATTTTACTAGGAATAGATAGAAATAACTCAGCGTTAATTTTAATTGGAGCTATTTCATCTGCAATATTAGCGATTCTATTTGGGTTATTAATTAAATTTTTACAAGATAAAAAACCAAAAACTATTTTAGCTTCATTACTTGCCGCTGTAGTGGCTTTAACTATCAGCTTTTTCCCAATTGGAAAAATTTCTAATGATAAACTAATAATAGCTGGTAAAATAGGAGCTGAGCCTGAGATATTAATTAATATGTATAAACTTTTAATAGAAGATGAGACTAATATTGATGTTGAGGTTAAACCTAATTTTGGTAAAACAAGTTTTTTATATGAGGCGTTAAAAGGTAAAAGTATTGATATTTATCCAGAATTTACAGGTACAGTTACTACAACTTTATTAAAAACACCTCAGACTGTTGCTTCTAATGATCCTGATGAGGTTTATGAGGTTGCTAAAAACAAAATTTTTGAACAAGACAATCTTGTGTACCTAAAACCTACAAAATTCCAAGATACTTATGCTTTAGCCGTAACAGAAGATTTTGCAAATAAAAATAAATTAAATAACATTTCAGATATAAAATTAGTAGAAAATTCTTCAAAAGTTGGATTCTCATTGGAGTTCAATGATAGAGAAGATGGTGGTATAGGACTTAAAAATCTTTATCACTTAAATTTAAATGTTAAAACTATGGAAATAGCGTTAAAATATCAAGCTATTTCAAATGGTGATGTAAATATTATCGATGTATTCTCAACGGATAGTAAAATAATAACTAATAAGCTTAAATTATTAAATGATGATAGACATTTATTCCCACCATATCAAGGAGCACCGTTGTTAAGAGAAGAGACGTTGAAAAAACATCCTGAACTTGAAAAAATCTTAAATAAACTTGCTGGAAAAATAACAGAAAAAGAAATGACGGAAATGAACTACAAAGTAGATATTGAAGGTAAACCTGCTTATGATGTAGCAAAAGAATATCTACAAAAAGAAGGATTAATAAAAAAATAATCTAGTATCTATAACAAAAATAAGATGAGAAATTCCCAAGCCTTATGGTTTGGGAATTTTTTCTTTCTAACATTTCCTTTTTTATGTGATTTTTGATAAAATTAAGAGTAAGAGTTTTTTAGCGAGGAATGTAGAAAGTAGGTGTAAATTTGCAAGTTACAAATATAACAAAGCTAAAAGTTAAGTATAAAATAGATTTAGAAAATGGTAAACATTTTTATGTTTCTGAAGATACGATTATTAAATATGGGCTTATAAAAAAAATAGATTTAACTAAGGAGCAATTAAAAGAAATCATAGCTCACGAAAGTATCGAAAGTGCCTATAGTAAGGCTGTACATTATTTACAATTTGGGCTGAGAACTAAGCAGGATATAAGAGAATATCTTCAGAAGAAAGAGATTGCTGATAATGTCATTGATGATGCGATAGAGAAATTAATAGAAATCGGTTATTTGAATGATAATCACTATGTAGAAGCTGCAGTAACAGATTATTTTAATCTTAATCTAAAAGGGCCTTATTGGATACAAAGAAAATTATTAGAAAAAGGCTTGGATAAAGACGTTATTGAAGAAAATATTGCGAAGATTTGTACTGAAGAAGCAATGATTGAAATGCTTTATAAAATTATTGAACGTGAGTATAAAGTAAGGAGAGAAACGAAAAATAAAAAAGTTCAAAAAATAACACAAAAACTTTATACAAATGGCTTTACATCTGATATAATAAGAAAGGTGTTTGACATATTTTTCGAAGACTATGAAGACGAGAATGAAGATGAAATATTAGATGAGCATTTTAGAAGGGCTTATCAAAGTTATAGTCGCAGATATGAAGGATATGCGCTTAAACAAAAGCTGATTGAAAAGCTAATAAGGGATGGTTTTTCGTATTATACAGCTAAAGACTACGTAGAAAAACAAGATTTGTAAAGGAAGAATAAAATGGATAAAAGAAATGAAAGGCAAAAGAAAATAAGGAACTTTTCTATAATTGCACATATTGACCACGGGAAATCGACTCTTGCGGACAGAATTTTAGAAAAAACAAAGGCGTTAGAACAACGTGAGATGAAAGCACAACTTCTTGACTCGATGGATATTGAGCGTGAAAGAGGTATTACAATTAAACTTAATGCAGTTCAATTACAATATACTGCTAAAGATGGGGAAGAGTATATTTTTCACTTAATCGATACACCGGGACACGTAGACTTCACGTATGAAGTATCACGTTCTCTTGCAGCATGTGAAGGTGCTATTTTAGTAGTTGATGCCGCTCAAGGTATTGAAGCACAAACTTTAGCTAACGTATACTTAGCATTAGACAATAATTTAGAAATTATTCCAATTATTAACAAAATCGACTTACCTGCAGCGGATCCTGAAAAAGTTAAGACTGAAATTGAGGATGTAATTGGATTACCAACAGATGATATCGTGCTAGCTTCTGCTAAAGCGGGTATTGGTATTGATGAGATCTTAGAACAAATAGTAGAATATGTTCCAGCTCCATCTGGTGATGCGGCTGAACCACTTCAAGCGTTGATCTTTGACTCATTATATGATGCGTATAGAGGAGTTATAGTATCAGTACGCATTAAGAACGGAACTGTAAAAGCTGGAGATAAGATTAAGATGATGGCTACTGGTGGTGTGTTCGAGGTTACTGAAGTTGGTATTCACACACCTAAAGAAAAAATCGTTGATGAACTTACTGCAGGGGATGTAGGATTTATCTGTGCATCTATCAAAAATGTAAGTGAAACTCGTGTGGGGGATACAATCACATTAGCTAATAATCCTGCTAAAGAAGCATTACCTGGATATAGAAAATTAAATCCAATGGTATTCTGTGGATTATATCCAATTGATTCATCAAAATATAATGATTTACGTGAAGCATTAGAAAAATTAGAACTTAACGACTCAGCTTTACAATATGAAGCTGAAACATCACAAGCGCTTGGATTCGGATTTAGATGTGGATTCTTAGGAATGTTACACATGGAAATCATCCAAGAGCGTATTGAACGTGAATTTAACATTGATATCATTGCTACTGCACCGTCAGTTATATACAAAGTTGAAAAAACTGATGGAACTATGGTAGATGTATCAAACCCATCAGAGATGCCAGATCCACAAAAAATTAATAAGATTACTGAGCCATTTGTTAAGGCGAGTATTATGGTACCAAATGACTATGTGGGTGCTGTTATGGATCTTTGTCAGAAAAAACGTGGTATCTTCTTAAATATGGAATATATCGATGATACAAGGGTTAATATTACTTATGATATACCTTTATCAGAAATTGTCTTTGATTTCTTCGATCAACTTAAATCTAATACAAAAGGATATGCATCATTTGATTATGAATTAACTGGATATAAAGATAGTAACCTTGTTAAGATGGATATTCTATTAAATGGTGAACAAGTCGATGCTTTAAGTTTCATTGTTCACAGAGAATTTGCTTACCAACGTGGTAAAGTTATTGTAGAAAAACTTAAAAAACTTATTCCAAAACAACAATTCGAAATTCCTATCCAAGCTGCAATTGGAAATAAAATTATCTCTCGTGAAACTATTAAAGCAATGCGTAAAAACGTTCTTGCTAAATGTTACGGAGGGGATATCAGTAGGAAACGTAAACTATTAGAGAAACAGAAAAAAGGTAAAGAGAGAATGAAAGCTGTTGGTAGCGTAGAAGTTCCTCAAGATGCCTTCATGGCTGTTCTGAAAATGGATGAAGAATAATGAAAAGTTATCCACGCGGAGTATATATTCATATTCCATTTTGTAAGTATATTTGTTCATACTGTGATTTCAATAAGTTTTATATACAAAGACAACCTGTCGATAAGTATATAGATTGCTTAATTAAAGAAATCGAGAGTATGGAAAACATTCAAAATGTTGAAACTATTTATATTGGTGGTGGAACACCGAGTGCATTGAGTGATGAGCAACTTCATCGTTTACTAACTGCATTAAGAAATAAAATTCCACAACAACTGCGTGAATTTACTTTTGAAGCTAACCCTGAGGATCTTGTTGATTCTCGGGTTGCTTTGGTAAAGGGCTACGGAGTTGATAGAATTAGTATGGGGGTTCAGACTTTTAATAATGAGTTGTTAAAAATTCTTGGACGAGGACATGTTGCTGATGATGTAGATATGGCGATTGCTAATTGTAAAAAACATGGGATTGAGGATATTAATGTAGATTTAATGTTTTCACTACCGAAGCAAACTATGGATGACCTATATGACAGTATGAAGAAGGTTGCAGAGTATAATATTAGTCATATTTCATGCTATTCATTGATTTTGGAACAAAAGACTAAGCTTTATAATCAGGTGAGAGATAAGAAAGTTACATTGCCTTCGAATGAAACAGAAGAGAAAATGTACAATGAGGTCATTAATTTCTTAACAGAAAATGGTTATGAACAGTATGAAATCAGTAATTTTGCTAGACCTGGTCATGAGAGTGTTCATAATAGTAGTTACTGGAAAAATATAGAGTATTATGGTCTTGGAGCGGGAGCGCACGGTTATATTGATGGAGTGCGTTATGCAAATCAAGGAGCATTAAAATTCTATATCGACAGTATGTTAGAGAAGGGACATGCTAGACGTGAAGAAAATA
>CAMYEU010000061.1 GCA_947254465.1 uncultured Gemella sp.
ATGAAGAAATCGATACACCAAACAAGGTAATTTCATATATAGAAAATAGGAAATAATAACATGATAAGATTAAAAGCATTTTTAATATCAATAGTATTGGTATTAATTACACTTATAATTTTAGATATAACCCTTCTAAAGAAGATTGAAAATTATTATAAAACAAATGATAATAGTGTTAGATACAGTACCTCTTTTGAAAAGTATAAAAGTAGAGATATCATAGTTGAAAATATGACACCAAGAACTCTATTACTGTTAGGTTCATCAGAGTTAACTACAACAATTAACGAAAATTATCATCCAAAGAAAATATTTAATTATGATGATTTTAATATAATGCAAGTAGGAGTTGGAAACTCTCAAAATATTATACATGCGGCTACTATTGGATCAATAGGGAATGATGTGAAAAATAATGAGATTGTAATGATACAATCTATTCAATGGTTTGATAATAAGAATGGTATTTTAAAAGATGCATTTTTATCTAGAATTTCTAGTGAACATGTTTATAATACTATGAAAAATGATAATATTAGTAGAGAAACCAAAGAAAAATTTATTAATAGGGTTATAGAACTTTCATCAACAAACAAGGAATTAAATAAAAAGTATAAGAGTTATAAACGATACTTCTTGAATGGAAAAGGAAATGTATTTACTGAGGAATTTTTAAAATTAGATAATTATTTTTATGTTTTGAAAAACAAATTTAATTTTTATAAAAATAAAGGTAAAGAAAACTATTCAGTTAATGGTGAAAAGACTCCAAATTATAATTGGGAAGAATTAGGTAAACAAGTGACTGAAGAAGCAAAATCAAGAACGAATAATAATGAATATCAAATTGATAATACATATTATGATAAATATATAAGAGCTAAGTACAATCAGTTAAAAAATATTTCTAAAAATACAAAATATGATGATTCTAAGGAATACGAAGACTTAGATATATTATTATCTATTGTTAAAGATTTGAATTTGAATATTAAGTTTGCAATTTTTCCTGCTCATGGGAAGTGGAGCGACTATACAGGAATAGGTAGTGAAAAAAGACAAGTTGCCTACAATAGATTAAAAGAAATTGCTAAAAAAAATAACATAGAAGTAATGGATTATTCAAGTAAAGAATATGAAGATTACTATATGTATGATGCGATGCATCTTGGCTGGAGAGGATGGATTGATTTTGAAAGAGATCTTTACAAACTTAAAAAGTAAATTAAGCTATAAACAAAGACTTATACTATGGATATTATTTTTTTATATAGTAATAATGGGAATAATAATATACTGTTTTTTAACGGATTTTTCAAATGTCCAAGAGTATGTGTACAGTGAATTTTAATATAGAGGAACGGATTACTATGTGATAATTCGTTTCTTTTTTATATAATTTAAGTATAAATATTGGACTAGTATAAGAATAATATACAAAAATTAATTTTCAGAAAAATAAAGAGAAATCACACTCAATTAATTGATTTTATAAGAGAAATAAGGTAGAATTAGAGCTATAATAATAATTTTGAAGGAAATAATTAATGAATAGAGATGCGTATTTTTATTTAGAAATGAAAGAACATGAGTTAAAAGTCCCATATACGGGAAAAAATCGTCGTATTAGAGTTCTTTTACCAAAAGGTTATGCCCAAGATGAACATAGACACTATCCAGTTGTATATATGAATGATGGACAAAATGTTTTTTACAGTGGAGAATCATTTAGTGGACATTCTTGGAAGGTAATACCAGCAATAAAAAGAAACCCAGATATGCCAAGGATGATAATAGTTGGGATTGATAATGACAATGAGGGAAGAATGAACGAATATGCACCATGGAAGTTTTCAAGTTTACCAATATTAAATTTTGGTCTGACATTAGGAGGATTAGGTTCTGAGTATGCTGATTTTTTTGTAAATGTAGTTAAACCATTCATAGATAGTACATATCGTACAAAACCTCAACGAGAGTATACAGCGATGATTGGTAGTTCATTAGGAGCAAATATTTCACAGTATATAGGATTAGAGCATAAAGATGTCGTAGGGTGTCTTGGAGTATTTTCATCTGCAAATTGGTTAAATAAACCAGAGTTTGATAGGTTTATTTCGAAACACAAGGTCTCAGATCAAAGAGTGTATATAGAAGTTGGAACGAACGAGGGAGATGATACAGATAAACAATTGGCAACTGGTAATTTAAAACAGCTTTATATAGATGCAAGTTTGGATTACTATAGACAGCTAATAGAGGCGGGATTATCAACAAATGAAATTAAGTTAAATGTTGTGGCTAATGGAGAGCACAGTGAAGAATGCTGGGCTAAATATTTACCAGAATGTTTAAGATTTATAAGTGAAAATTGGTAAAAGTATTTTTAGAAATGGAGGTTTTTTAGTTTGAATATAGAAAATTTAAGTCATTATAGTGGAAATTTAGGAAGCGAAATGGTTCTTAATAGATATGGACATGCGGGATTACCAATTGTTGTGTTTCCATCATCGGGTGGAACACACAATGAGTACTATGATTTTGGAATGATTCATGCTTGTGAAAGATTCATTAATGAAGGGAAGGTGCAATTTTTTACTTTATCAAGTGTCGATAGTGAATCGTGGTTATGCGACTGGAAAAATGGACATGACAGAGCATTAGCTCATACACAGTATGAAAAGTATGTTATTGAAGAAGCTATTCCATTTATTAAACATAAAACAGGTTGGTTTGGACAAATGATGGCTACTGGTTGTAGTATGGGAGGATATCACTCGTTTAATATTTTCCTACAACATCCGGATGTATTTGGTAAAGTAATTTCACTTAGTGGAGTTTATGATGCTAGATTTTTCGTAGGTGAATATGGAAATGACGAGTTAATATATAGAAATTCACCTAGTGATAATATTTGGAATCAAAATGATGGATGGTTTATTAATCACTATAGAAATGCTGATATTATCGTATGTACAGGGTTAGGTCCATGGGAACAAGATGGATTACCATCATTTTATAGTTTAAAAAGAGCATTTGAAGAAAAGAATATTCCATCATGGTTTGATGTATGGGGTGAAGATGTTGCTCATGACTGGCCTTGGTGGAGAATTCAAATGCCATACTTTTTAGATAAATTAAATTTATAATAAAGTTAAGAGGAGACAAAGATTTATGAATTACATAGTTATATCACCATATTACCCACACAATTTTCAAAAATTTTCTATTGAGTTAAAAAATCAAGGTGTTAATGTACTTGGAATTGGAGAAGAACCATATGAACAGTTAGATCAAAGACTTAAAGAAGCGTTAACTGAGTATTTTAGAGTTAATAGTCTTGATGATGTTGATGAAGTAAAACGTGCTGTTGCATTCTTATATCATAAACATGGGCATATTGATAGAATAGAATCACAAAATGAGCACTGGATGGAATTAGATGCTGCACTCCGTACACAATTTAATGTGTTTGGTTTAAAAGAGCACGATCTTAAAAAAACAAAGCATAAATCAGAAATGAAAAAATACTTCGAAAAAGCAGGAGTGCCTGTAGTACCAGGTTTCTTAGTGAAAAAAGAAGATGATATTGAAAAAGGTGTTAAAAAATTAAAATTACCATTGATAGCTAAGCCTGATAATGGAGTAGGCGCATCAGCCACTTATAAGCTTAAAGATAAGAAAGATGTAGAAAACTTCAAAAAAGAATGGGACGGAAATACTCATTATTTCTTAGAGCCTTTTGTAGATAACTCTGATATCGTAACTTTTGATGGATTAGTAGATGCTAAAGGGAATATTGTATTTTACACTAGTATCGTTTATTACCACACTCCATTAGACTTATTAAATAATAATACTCTTGATTGGGTTTATTATATAGATAAGGATTTAGATCCAAAATTAGTAGAATATGGTAAAAATGCAGTAAAAGCATTTGGAATGAAAGAGAGATTCTTCCATATTGAATTTTTCAAAACTAAAGATGATTATATAGCAATTGAGTATAATAATCGTCCAGCGGGAGCTTTTGCAGTAGACGTATATAACTTTGCACATTCAACAGATTATTTTAGAGTTTACGCTGAAGTAGTTAATGGAACATTTAATGGATTAAATGTTGATGAAAAATATGGGTTAGCTTCAACTCGCCGTGATTATAAAGATTATGTATATTCAGATGAAGATATTAGAAATAAATATCAAGATAAATTAAAAGCTGTTTTAAGAATGCCTGAAGCTTTCGCTGAACTTCAAGGAAACACAATGTACGTTCTTGTTGCTGATACTCTTGAAGAGATGAAAGAGATGGAAAGATTTGTAGGGAAATTAAAATAAATTTATAAAAGAAATATGAGACTAAGGTTTTACAGTTAGTGTCGTATTTCTTTTATTTTTATCTCAGGAGGAATAATGTGTAATATTTTGTTTGAGTTAGTTTGATAGCGTGTAACATTTCTTGAATTACAGTAGGAAGTATGTTAAGATTTAATTGAAAATAATAAAAAGGAGAATGGCATGAAAATATCTAAGGAGCATTTAGAACTATTAGCTGAAAACTTTCAGAGTATAGATGAAACAACTAAGGAAATAATTAATTTAGAGGCTATATTAACACTTCCAAAAGGAACAGAACATTTTTTAAGTGATATTCATGGAGAATATGAAGCTTTCGATCATATTTTAAGAAATGGTTCAGGTATTATTAAAGAAAAACTTAAAGAAGTATTTGGAAACAGATTACCTAGAAAAGATTTAAACCTTTTAGCTACGATTATTTATTATCCAGAAGAAAAATTAAATCTTATAAGAAAAGAATATGATGTATGTGATTATAAAGAGTTTCAAAAGATTATCCTTCTTCGTTTATTAGAAGTAACGCAAGTTGCAGCAAGGAAGTACACTAGATCCAAAGTAAGAAAAATTTTACCAAGAGATTTTAAGTATATTATTGACGAATTACTTTATAAAATGCAAAGTAGTGATAAGAATGACTACTATGATAAAATACTTGAGAATATTATTGAATTAGGTGCTGGGGAAAAGTTTATTATTGAATTATCATTAAGTATTCACAAGTTAACAATCGATCACTTGCACATAGTTGGTGATATCTATGATAGAGGACCTTTCCCTGATAAAATAATGGATAGACTATTAGATTATCATTCTGTCGATATTCAATGGGGAAATCATGATATGCTATGGATAGGTGCTTATCTTGGAGATAGAATATCGTTAGCAAATGTAATCAGAATATGTGCGAGATATGATAATTTAGATATTATAGAAGATAGATATGGAATTCCTATTAGGAATTTATTAAACTTTAGTGAAAAGTATTACAAAGATGATGACTGTAAAGAGTTTTTACCAAAACTTTCTAAAGATGATGAGTTGAAATATAGTGATCATGAAATTATGCAAATAGCCAGAATGCATAAAGCTATGGCAATAATTCAATTCAAATTAGAAAAACAGATTATTGATAAACATCCAGAATTTGATTTGCAGTCACGTGCGCTTCTGGATAAAATTGACTTTGAAAAAGAAACTGTAAAAGTTTATGGCAAAGAATATCCATTAACATCATGTAATTTCCCAACAGTTGATAAAGAAAATCCATATTTATTAACGGATGAAGAAGAAAAGATTATTAACAAATTAAAGGAATCATTTATAGCAAGTGAAAAATTAAAAAAACATGTTGAATTATTTATTAATAAGGGTGCTATGTATTGCTGCTATAATGGAAATCTACTTCTTCACGGGTGTATGCCAGTTGATGAGGATGGAAACTTCCAGGAATTTTCTTATGGAGGAAAGAAATACTCAGGTAAGAATCTACTAGACTTTTTTGATAAAAAAATTCGTAGTATATTTTATTGTGGCTGTAGAGAAGATAACGGGTTGTTCTTTTACTTATGGCAAGGTCGCTACTCTCCATTATTTGGTAAATGTGATATGACGACGTTCGAAAGATATTTTATAGAGGATAAATCTACTCATGAAGAAGTAAAAAATGCGTATTATAAACTTAGAGATAATGAAGAGTTTTGTATTAAGTTATTAAATGAGTTTGGCTTAACTAGTGAGGGACATATTATAAATGGACATACTCCTGTTAAGGAAACAAAAGGAGAAAATCCAATTAAAGCTAATGGTAGAACGATTGTTATTGATGGCGGAATGTCTAGAGCTTATCATAAAACAACAGGTCATGGTGGTTATACATTAACTTACAATTCTTATGGGTTACAGATAATGAGTCATGATATTTTCCAAAGTAAAGAAGAAGCAATCAAAAATGAGACGGATATTATTTCAACTAAGAGAGTTGTAGATAAATTATGTCGAAAAAAAGTAGCGGACACAGATAGCGGAGCAAGAATACAAAAACAAATTGAATTATTAAAAATTTTATTAGAAGAATATCGCCAAGGGGCAATTTGTGAAAGATATTAGGTAATATAAATTGATATTCTGAGTTTCTTTGTTTTAAAGGGGGAGAGATGATGAAGATTTTATTAAGTATATTAGAAATTTTAATGCTACTAGGAATAATAACAAACTATAAACTATTGGAAAAAGAGAAGAATAATTAATTAGTCAATGATTTATTAAATTGATAGACGTAAAAAGAAGGAGCTTGAAATCTCCTTCTTTTTATGAAAAATGATGTAAAGAATATTATTCTTGTAAAAGTAGAATACAGTACAATAGATATAATATTCAAATAAATTTTTAGAAAAATTAAAATTTTTATTGACAACCATAAAAAAGTATAATATACTAATAAACAGTTAATTGAATATGTACCTCACAAAGTAAGTGAGGTAGAGGTTGCGATTTTTATCAGTAGGATAATTGAAAGTATAGGGCTTGATGATATTATTTGAAAGGAAACGTCGCCGAAATGATATTAATCCTATGTTAATATTGTTGGGTCTATACTGAACTAAGTATAGGACTGTCATAGTCGTGAGGCTATGTTGCGCTACTAATATCTTGTTTTGGAGAGATAATGTGAAGTATAACTCCGTGCAAATATGGTAGAAGTTATGCTTTTTTATTTTTATCAAGGAGGTTTTTATTATGACAAACAACAGCAATAACAACAATGCAACAGAAGTAAAAAGAAATTTACGATCACGTCATATTAGTATGATTGCTATCGGAGGATGTATCGGTAGTGGATTATTCATGACAAGTGGTCAAGCAATTCAAAGTGCGGGACCTGGGGGAGCTATCGTAGCTTACCTATGTATTGGGCTTATGGTATATTTCTTAATGACATCATTAGGGGAAATGGCAACATATCTTCCTACATCAGGGTCATTTAGTACATATGCTACACGTTATGTAGATCCTTCATTAGGATTTGCTTTAGGATGGAACTATTGGTTTAACTGGGTAATTACAGTAGCGGCTGACGTAGAGTTATCTGCATTAGCAATCAGTTATTGGGAGCCTATGCGAGTACTTCCTCACTGGGCTTGGAGCTTATTATTCCTAGTTATTATTATCGCTTTAAACTCACTTAGTGTTAAAGTATATGGTGAAAGTGAATATTGGTTTGCACTTATTAAAGTAGTAGTAGTAATCATTTTCTTAGTAGTTGGATGTTTAACTATCTTTGGTATTTTAGGTGGGGAATACATTGGATTTAAAAACTTAACAATTGGTGATGCACCATTTGTTGGAGAAGATTCTTCATTATCAGGCCAAATACTTGCTACTCTTGGAGTATTCCTAATCGCAGGATACTCATTCCAAGGTACTGAGTTAATCGGTATTACTGCTGGTGAAAGTGAAAACCCAGAGAAAAGTATTCCAAAAGCTGTAAAACAAGTATTCTGGAGAATTTTAATTTTCTACGTACTAGCTATCTTAGTAATCGGATTATTAATCCCTTATACTTCACCAGATTTATTAGGTGCTGCAAGTGCTGAAGAAATTGCTAAATCACCATTTACAATTGTCTTCAAAAATGCAGGATTTGCTTTAGCTGCAAGTGTGATGAACGCAGTTATCTTAACATCGATCTTATCAGCTGGTAACTCAGGTATGTATGCATCTACAAGAATGCTTTATGCAATGAGTAAAGAAAAACTAGCATATCCAATCTTTGGGCGTGTTACAAAATATGGAACACCTGTTATTTCATTAATCGCAACAGCTGTAGTAGTATTCTTAATCTTTTTAATTCAACTTACAAGTGCTAACGCTTATACTTATATCGTAGCAGCAAGTGGATTAACTGGATTTATCGCATGGTTAGGTATTGCATTAAGTCACTATAGATTCAGAAGAGCATTTATCGCTCAAGGTAAAGATTTAAATGATCTTAAATATAGAGCAAAATGGTTCCCAGTAGGTCCAATTATCGCTTTAGTATTATGTATCATCGTTATTATCGGTCAAGATACAGAGCTTATTACTAAAGGGGTAGTTAACTGGAGTGGAATGTTAACTACATACATGGGAGTTCCAATCTTCTTATTCTTCTATCTGTACCACAAAATTAGATATAAAACAAAACTAATACCTTTAGGTAAAGTTGATTTATCACAAGATGTAGATGTAAAATAATAAAAAAATTCAATCCTAGTTCGAATTCGAGCTAGGATTTTTTTGGGAGTGACTCAAAATCGTATTTCGGAGAAATAAGATTTTGTAGAGTCACCCCCGCACAGTTTATTAGATATCTAAAAAGCTTTAATAAAGCGAATTTAGATATCA
>CAMYEU010000062.1 GCA_947254465.1 uncultured Gemella sp.
ACGAGATCCTGAGATGTCTCGTGGGCTCGGAGATGTGTATAAGAGACAGGGTTAGAACAATATATAGTTTAACTATGGAAAAAGATTCGGTTAACCCTAATATTGTAAACTTTGAAATTACTGGGAATGGTTTCTTGTACAATATGGTTAGAATAATTATAGGAACTATACAAAATGTGGCGGCTGGTAAATATGAGGCGGAGTATGTAAAAGAGATATTAGATAAAAAAGAACGTCAATTTGCAGGGCCTAAAGCTGATGCAGCAGGATTGTATCTTAAAGAAGTAGTTTATGACGATGATAAAATAAATAAATTTATAAATAATAGTTTAAAAGCTTACTGTAATAAATAATGGGAGTGACTCAAAAATCGTGATTCGAAGAAATCGATTTTGTCGAGTCACCCCCGCAAAGTTTATTAGATATCTAAAAAGCTTTTATAAAGCCGCATTTAGATATCAATAAACCACTGCGTCTATGAGTTCTCATATGAACTTTGTCAAATTTTAGGACTTTTGGGTCAACCCCGAGAGAAACCAAAGCGAAAGTTCTCTTTAAGAAAAATGAAAATGATATAAATATATTTAAATAGCTATCCGTATTTGGTTTGAGAAAAATCGGGATATTTGATATAATATAAAGATATTCTATAGAAAATTAGGTAATAAAATGATAAAATTTGAAGATGTTTTTTTTCAATATTCTAGTTCTAAAAAGACTGCATTATCAAATATAAATTTAGAAATAAAAGAAGGGCGTTGGCTTAGTGTTTTAGGAAAAAACGGAAGCGGAAAGTCAACGCTTATGAAGTTGATTTATGGGCAGAATTTAGCAACTTCTGGGAAAGTAACTTTTAATAATAAAGAATACAATAAAGAACTTTATGATGATATAAAAAATAAGATAGCAATTGTTTTTCAAAATCCTGATAATCAGTTCGTAGGGTCTACTGTAGAAGAAGATATAGCATTTGGACTTGAGAATAGAAATGTTCCTCAAGAAAAGATGGATGAGATAATAGATAGAGTATTAGAAATTGTTGATATGACGGACTATAGGAAATATGAGCCTTCATCATTATCAGGTGGGCAAAAACAAAGGGTGGCAATAGCATCTTCGCTAGCTTTAGATCCCAAGATTTTAATATTGGATGAGGCTACGAGTATGTTAGATCCTAAAGCTAAGAAGTCTATTTTAGAATATATAAAAAAAATAAATAAAGAAAAAGGAATAACTATAATTTCTATCACTCACGATGCAGAAGAGAGTGTTTATTCAGATGATATTGTCATATTAGAAAGCGGAGAAATAGTTTATCAAGGAAATTATGCAACGCTATATGCTGATACTGAGATTTTAGAAAAATATAGCTTAGAGGTTCCTTTTGTAGAAAGAATAAAAAAAGATTTAAACAATTACCTGAATCAAGAAATATTTGAAATAGAAGAAGATGAGGGGAGTGTAGTAAGAAAAATATGCAAATTAGTTTAAAAAATGTAAGCTATACTTATAATTATAAGACCCCGTATGCTAGAGAAGTCTTAAAAGATATAAACTTGAAGATAGATGAAGGAAGTTATACAGTAATAATAGGTAAGACGGGTAGCGGAAAATCTACTCTTATAGAGCATATTAACGGCTTATTATTGCCCACAAAAGGAGAAGTAGCAGTAGATAATATATTGATTACTAATCCACAGAGTAAAAAAGAAAGAAGAGAGTTGGCTAAGACACTGAAAATATTAAGACAGGATGTTGCGGTGTTATTCCAGTTTTCTGAACAGCAATTATTTGAAACAAGCGTACTAAAGGATATTATCTTTGCGCCTTTAAATTATGGAGTAGCAGAAGAGAAAGCTATCTCGAAAGCAAAGGAATTAATAAAATTAGTAGGACTTGACGAGAGTTACTTGGATAAATCACCTTTTGAATTGTCAGGAGGAGAGATGAGGAAGGTTGCCTTATGTGGTGTGCTTGCCTTAGAACCTAAAGTGCTAATATTAGATGAACCGACAGTAGCTCTAGATTATCAGAGTCGTGAGGAAATCATGGCTATGGTGAAAAGACTTAAAGAAGAGTTCGATATGACGATAGTGCTCGTAACTCATAATATGGATTATGTATTGGAATATGCGGATAAAGTTTTTGTCCTAAAAAATGGAGAAATTAGTTTTGAAGGAAAAGTAGAGGACCTTTTCTTGAATGAACAAATCCTTATGGACAACTCATTAGAATTACCAGAAGTATTGAAATTTTACAAAAAATTAGAAGAGAGTAATATAGTTTTAGATGCTTTTCCTAGAAAATATGAAGAATTAATTAATGCTTTAAAAAATAAGATAGGAAGTAGTAGAAATGAATAATTCGTTAATAAGTAAGTATATTCCATTAAATACTATTATTCATAATCTTGATCCGAGAACTAAAATATTTTTTGTAATTTGGTACTTAGTAGATGTCTTTATTGCATATAATATAATAGAATTTTCTATCTTATTTTTAATGTTGATTTCGGTAGTTATACTATCTAAAACGAGTCCGGCATTTTTAATTAATAGCGTAAAAGCTATTAGTATACTAATTTTATTTACTTCATTGATTCACCTTGTTTTTAATAAAAAAGGTGATGTGTTGTACGAAGTATTAGGTTGGAAGATTTATAGTGGTGCACTTTTAGGAATTGCATTGATTACAGTTAGGTTTATTTTAGTTGTTGCGATAATGGTTGTCTTTATGGCTACTACTTCGCCAACAGAAATAACAAGTGCAATAGAGAAGAGTCTTGGTTTCTTGCAAAAAGTAGGGGTGCCAATCTCGACTTTTGCGCTAGTATTATCTATTTCACTTAGATTTATTCCGACTATATTAGAAGAAACTAATAGAATAATAAATGCACAGGTGTCACGTGGTTCAGACTTTAATGAAGGAAGCTTAGCGCAGAAAGTAAGGAAGTTTATTCCTATACTGATACCGTTATTTATAGCTACTTTAAAAAGAGCTGATGAGCTTGCTACTGCAATGGAAGTAAGAGGATATTCTACTACTGGGGTAAGAAGTAAGTATAAAGTATTAAAGTATAATAAACTAGATTATTTAAGTTATATATTAATAATAGTTATTACAATATTTATAATGTTAGTGTAGTATGAAATTTTAGAAAGGAGATAGGATGGAAACTGAAATAATTAATATTTCGAAAAGTGAAAGTAAAGAAGAAATATACAGTAAGTTAACTGAGTATTATAAAAAAGGGAAGCTTGTAGCTATTCCAACAGAAACTGTTTATGGCTTAAGTGCTAACGCTATGGATGATGAAGCGGTGAGTAAGATATATGAGGCGAAAGGTCGTCCGAGTGATAATCCGCTAATTGTTCATTTTTATGAAATGAGTCAGCTAGATAATATCGTTGATTATAGTGATGAAAATGTTAAGAAACTTATAGATAAGTTCTGGCCAGGTCCGATGACTTTAATTTTAAATGTTAAAGAAAATAACGGTATTTCTAAAAAGGTTACTGCGGGTTTAAATACGTTAGCTGTGAGAATGCCGTCTAATATTACTGCTCGAGAATTATTAAAAGAAACTAAAGTTCTATTAGCAGCACCAAGTGCTAATACAAGTGGAAAGCCATCTCCGACAAAATTTGAACATGTGTATCATGATTTGAATGGGAAAATAGATGTAATAATCGAAGATGAACAATCGGATATTGGTTTAGAAAGTACAGTTATCGATTGTACAAGATATCCACTTGTTATTGCTCGTCCCGGAGATATTACTAAAGAAGATATTGAGTCTGTATTAGGAGAAGGTAGTGTGAAGTATAATGACGAAATACTTACACAAAATGCAACGCCTATATCACCAGGAATGAAATATAGACACTATTCTCCTGAAGCGGAATTAGTATTGTTTAATGATTCATTTGAAAATTTAATAAATATTTTAAAAGATAAAAATCAAAAAACAGGTTTTATTACATACAAAGAAATGGAATCTAGAGTTAATGATTTAAATGTTTCTATAAAATATTTAGCAGATAATGAGAAAAGTGTTGAACAATCTAATAAAAATTTATATAATATTCTAAGGGAGTTTGATGAAGAAAAGGTAGAGGAGATTTTTATACTACCAATCGAAGAAACGAAAGAGAATAAAGCTTTGTTGAATAGACTTAATAAAGCTATAAGTAAAAAATAAAATAGGAGATTTGTAATGAAAAAGTTATATGTAGTTATACCTTGTTACAATGAAGAAGAGGTATTAAACGAGACTGCAAAAAGATTAGAAGTTAAAATGAATTCTATGATAGAAGAAGATTTAATTTCTAAAGATAGCCGTGTTGTCTTAGTGAACGATGGTTCAAAAGATAGAACATGGGAAATGATAGAAGAACTTCATGAAAAAAATCCATTATTCAGTGGTATTAACTTAAGTAGAAATAGAGGACACCAAAATGCACTTTTAGCAGGACTTATGACAGTTAAAGATCACTGTGATGTAAGTATTTCTATGGATGCTGATTTACAAGATGATATTAACGCTATGGATGAAATGATGAAGAAATATCTAGCTGGTGCTGATGTTGTTTACGGTGTTCGTTCTGCAAGAACTACGGATACATTCTTTAAACGTTTCACAGCTGAAGCTTTCTATAAAGTAATGGAAAAACTAGGTGCTAATACGGTATTTAACCATGCTGATTACCGTTTAATGAGTAAACGCGCATTAGAAGGATTAGCTCAGTTTAAAGAAGTGAACTTATTCTTACGTGGTATTGTTCCTATGATAGGATATCCAAGTGATATCGTTACATATGAACGTGCAGAAAGATTCGCTGGAGAAAGTAAATATCCATTATCTAAGATGTTAGCATTCGCTTTTGAAGGTATTACATCTTTATCTGTAAAACTAATTAGATTTATTACTATAGGTGGAGCATTAATGATATTTATTGCTGCAATAGTATTTTTCTACACATTGTATAGTTATTTTGCAGGATTTGCAAGACCAGGATGGTCAAGTTTAATGATATCAATGTGGTTTATAGGTGGAATGATTATGATTTCACTAGGTATTGTGGGTGAATACGTAGGTAAAATCTACTTAGAAACAAAAGGACGCCCAAGATTTATTGTTGAAAAATTCTTAAACGAAGAGAAAAACGAAAAGGAATAATTGACAATGAATAAGGAAATATTAAATAAATTTTCTAACTTTTTAGTAAAAGTTATAGCTGTGATTTTCGTAGTACTTATGGGGATAAACTCTTTATTAGTATTAACAAAAACAGCGGTATTTCCGAAAGATTATCAAGAAACTTTATATTATGAAAATGTTAGTGCTATACTAAATATTATGTTCCTTATAATATTTAGTATAGTTATCTTAATATTAGCAAGATATTTGAAGAAAATAATAAGTGTTCAAAGATTAGTTTTAATAGTAATGATTTATGCATTTATTATTAGTATCTTGTTTGCAATATTGAGAAGAGACTATGTTCAGTTTGATCCATTTAACGTAATAGATCAAGCTAATAATTTCATAAGAGAAAACTACAGTGGTCTTGATAAAGGAAATAACTATTTATACATATATTCACATCAAATTACAACAGTATTTTTATTCCAAATTATACTGTCATTATTTGGTAGAGCAACGTTTATTTTATATATAATGCAAAGTTTTTCAATAAGTTATATTATCTTTATGTTATATAAAATATCTAATATAATGTTTGATGATGAAGATACAAATTATCTAGTTGTAATTCTTAGTGGTCTATGTTTTCCATTAATATTTTATGTTGCATTTGTTTACGGATTATTACCAGGTATGTTTTTAACATTACTGGCTTACTATTATTTTATAAAGTATATTAAACATAAAAAATGGTATATGTTGGTAATAAGTGCTATTAGTATTAATGTTGCGATACTATTTATAGGTAATAACTTAATACATATGTTAGCTATATTCTCGGCGGCAGTTATTTATCTTATTAGAGTAAGGGATAAAAAAGTCATTGCGTTTATAGTAAGCTGCCTATTTTTAATGAGTGCTTCTAAGAGTTTAATTTATAATTATTATGAAGTGAAGAGTCAAAAGACAATTGCTGACGGTGTACCCAAAATTACATGGATAGCGATGGGAATGCAAGAAGGTGATCGTGAAGCTGGTTGGTGGAATAGATTTAACTATGATATTATGCCAGAAGAAGATTATGATACAAAACGCATAACTGAAATCTCTAAGGATTCTATAAAACAAAGAGCAGAGGTATTTAAGAAAAATCCTA
The DNA here is from genome assembly GCA_947254465.1 of uncultured Gemella sp. Classification (GTDB taxonomy): domain Bacteria; phylum Bacillota; class Bacilli; order Staphylococcales; family Gemellaceae; genus Gemella. Next base: position 6,303 of record CAMYEU010000062.1, read on the forward strand.
GGTATGCTGTAGATTTTTATCAAAGAAAATATGAAAATCAGTTTATAGAACCAACATTCCAGAGTTTATTAGTGACTGCACCTCAAAGGAATTTCGATAATGAAACTAAGTTAGAAAAAGTGAAAGACTTTTTTGTAAAACAAATTTACTTTGATGAAACTCATCACGTACTTACTTTTATTATGAAGGTATTTCAAGTGTTTGTATATATATTTTCTGTAGTATTTGCAGTAAATGTTTATAAGAAGAAAAAAGAAATACTAACGATAATTCCAGTCGCTTTTATCGGTGGAACGTTATTCCATATGATTTGGGAAGCGAAAAGTAGATATGTATTTCCGTACTTTGTATTTTTAATTCCACTTGCAGCATATGGGCTAGTAATTGTAAGAAATAAAATAACTGAATATAGAAAAAATAAAGAGGAAAAAAATGAAAAAGGTAATATATAAAGCTTTTATCATAACGTTATTAGGATTAACAGTATCTGCTCCTGCAATAAAGGCCAATGATGTCTATATACCTTTTGGAGAAAAGAAATTTACTGAAATTGAAAATAGCGAAAAAATAGAGTTCGATGATCTTAATCTTAAAGCAGCTTTAATAGAATACTATAAGTTTCATATTAATAAAGACTTTAAAGGTGAGGAAATGACTGTAGGTATGATGGAACAATTTACAAGTCTGTCATTACCTTGGAAAAACATTTTTTCTCTAAAAGGTTTAGAATACGCTGTTAATCTAAAAAATCTAAACTTATCTAATAATTTTATCGAAGATATTACACCATTAGAAAAATTAGTTGGATTAGAGGATTTAAATCTTACTAACAATAAAATAAAAGATCCAAAGAGTTTAGCTAAATTAACAAAGTTAAGACAATTAGTACTTAGAAAAAATTTAATGAATAATTTAGATTTTCTAAATGATTTAAAAGTAGAATCATTAGATATTTCTATGAATAGTGTTTTAAAAGATTATATTCCGAATAATTTAAAACTAGATAATCTAAGAAGTCTAAATCTTTCTAGTATAGGTTTAGATAATATATCATTTTTAAAAAATGCAGGGAAACTGGAGAGTCTAGTTGCTGAAGAAAATGCTATTAAAGATATTACAGCATTAGCTGAATTGAAGTCTTTGAGGACTTTATATTTAGATAGAAATAATATTAGCGATATTACAGCGCTGAAAGATTTAGCAAGTTTAGAAGAACTACTATTATATAAAAATAATATCGAGAATGTAGATGCGTTAAAAGATAAAAAATATCTATATCGATTAATGTTAAATGATAATCTAGGTTTAAAAAATATAGATACATTAAAAGATGTACCAAATATTTCTAGCTTAGATATATCTAATACTTCGGTAACCGATATTTCAGCATTAAAGGATGCTAAGTATCTATATTATATCGCTTTGAAAGATACTAAAATCAGTGACGGTGATATAGCTGCATTTGAGAAAGGTAATTTAGAAGTTAAAAAGTCTAATAACATAGATAAAAAGCTAGAAATAGTAAAAACAGAAGCTGCAAAATATTTTAGTATTAAAAATTATATTTTCATGGTGTTAATACTAATTTTCACTTTTAGTGGTATTAGAAGCTACTGGAGAAAAAATAAATAAAATGTAAAAGATAGATGAGTTTCCCCTTGAAATTCATCTATCTTTGTGCTAGAATTACATTAATGAAATAAATCAACGTATACTTAGGACAAGATATATATTTAACTTATTTGAGAGAGGGTATGGTGCTGAAAATACCTATAAGCAATATATGTTACTACCTAGCTAATAGTATTAACATAGTTAGTGAGCTTTATTCACAAAGAGGAAGTAAATTTACTTCGAATTTGGGTGGTACCACGAAAAGATTCGTCCCTTCTTTAGTTTCGGCTAGAGAAGGGGCTTTTTTAATTTCTAAGTAAGTTAGACTAAGTATATAAAAAAGAAGGAGACCTTAATATGGCTAAATTAGTTTTTCCAGATGGAAATGTAAGAGAATATGATAATAAAACACCTTTAGAAATTGCGGAAAGTATCAGTGTTAGTCTTAAGAAAAAAGTGATTTCTGCAAAATTAGATGAGGACTATATCGAAGTTAACAAACCAATAACAAAAGATGGTCACTTAAAACTTATCGTTGCAGATGATGAAGACAAAGACAGTTTATATGTATTACGTCACACTTGTGCACACGTATTAGCACAAGCATTAAGAAGACTATATGGTAAAGATGTACACTTCGGTGTTGGTCCAGCTATCGATGGTGGATTCTACTATGACTTTGACGCTGAATACAAAGTATCAGAAGAAGACCTGTCTCTTATACACATCTGACGCTGCCGACGATATGCAGTGT
>CAMYEU010000063.1 GCA_947254465.1 uncultured Gemella sp.
AGATCCTGAGATGTCTCGTGGGCTCGGAGATGTGTATAAGAGACAGATTCAATTCTGTTTGTGAGCTTGAGATATCTTCATCTCCAACCAGATAAATATACTCACCAACACCTTCTCTACTTTCTATTTCTCCTAGTTGGCAATTTATCAGCTCTTCACATTCAGTTTTATTTTCTGAACTTGCTGTAATTCGTAGTAGCACCTCTCCAGTTTTTGCATATAACGCTAATGTTGGATTAGTCTGTCTATCCATTATATCTTTAATTTTCGTCTCTAGCAATGATTCACCAATACCATAAAACCTAACATATTTAGAAATAAATTTTTTCTTACTATATTTCTCTAAATAAGGTTTAACACTTTTTTCAAACATATCACGCATTTCTCTTGGTGGTCCTGGCATTAATATGATTCGTTTATTATTTTCTTCAATAATTATACCTGGTGCGGTACCACAAAAATTCTCTAATACTATAGCACCCTCAGGAATCATAGCTTGTTTTTTGTTATTATCTGTTATAACATTTCTACCTGATCTTGTTAATCTTTCAAGTATTTTCACCCATGAATATTCGTGAAAATAGAAATCACGACCAAAATATTCAGCTACACATTCTTTAGTGATATCATCATCAGTTGGTCCTAACCCGCCAGTTATTATAACTGTGTCATTTTCATTAAATGCACTCTCTAAAGTTTTTAGCAATCTCTCTCGATTATCTCCGACCGTTGTTTGTCTAAAAACACCCAATCCTAGTGCTGCTAATTCTTTTGATAAATACGCTGTGTTAGTATTTACAATATCACCCAATAATAACTCTGTTCCAACAGAAACTAATTCAACTCTCATAAATAAACCTCGTAAAATTCACTAAATTTCTTCTCTTAATTCTATTCTACATCATAACAACTTAAAAATAAACATTCTAGTTTTAAAATATCTTAATTTCATCTACTCTAAGATAAAAAAAAGGTACCTCGATAAAATCAGTTTTATCGGGGTATCTCTTTTTTTATATTACTTTTATTCTCTATTTGTATATTTTTGATGCAATTCCAATTGATCTCCCATTAATTCATCTATTGTTACCAACTCAAAACCTTGTTCAGTCAAGTATTGCAATACAGATGGTAAAGCATCAATCGATGTTTGGTGAATATCATGCATTAATATTATTGATCCTGATTGAGTTTTTTGAACTTCCTTCATTATTGAAGCAGTATTACGATTCTTCCAATCAAGTGTATCTATATCCCATAATATAAATGACTGATCAACTGCTGCTTGAATAGCAGAATTAATTCCACCATACGGCGGTCTCATTATATGAATATCTTGTCCACTTGCCTTTTTCAATGCCTCAGTAGTATCATTTATCTGGCTTTTAGCTTGTTCTAAAGTAACTTTTGTTAATAGTGGATGACTCCATGAGTGGTTTCCAATTTGATGCCCTTCAGCTACAACTCGCTTAATAATATCTTCATTTCCAGCAACTGAACGTCCCACCATAAAGAATGTAGCTTTTGCATTATATTTTTTCAATAATTCTAAAGCAACAGGTGTAGTATTAGGATTTGGACCATCATCAAATGTTAAAGCTACTGCTTTTCTGCTTCTCTTCTTAATATACTCATTATATTTTTCTAAATCCGCACCTCTAAGATATGTTCCATCAATATATTTATATAAATCATTTACTGGGATATCTACTAACTTAAGCCCTAATTTATTTTCATCAACCTCTATTTTAAATTTAGCTTCGTCATATGTGAATTTCCATGTAGCCATATCTTGATCACGAAGTTTAATAATGATAGTATTAATATCTTCTTCTGACAATCCTTTTACAACTAGCTGTTGTTTTATTTTAGATAAAAATTTCTGTTTAGCAGCATTTGATGAGCTAAATAAACTAGATAATGTAAATTTTTTATTATCTTTATCTAAATAAATACTTGAAACTATTGACTCATTAGCAGATTCAACTTTTTTTGATTCTACTTTATGAGAGACTTTCTTTACATTTACTTCATTTATATTCGCAAAATTCGATTCTTTTTCTTCTACTCCGTAAAATACTACTTCTTTAATATCCTTAGCAAAGTTCAAATTTCCTTCTACTAATCCTTTGGTAGCCTCATTTAAACGTTCTTTTATTTCATTAGCTTGTTCAGTGTTTGTATTCGGATAATAAACTTTAACATATTTATCTCCTAACCAACCAGCCTTAATACTGCTACCTTTAGCTAGCTCAGTTTTGTCTCCATCTTCAACAATCTTTTTCACATCTGATTGAAAATTATATTCTTTCCATTTTTGAGATGCTGTACCTCCGAAAAATAATAGAACCATACATACAAATATGCAAAATACTCCAAGAAGAATACCTAATTTCTTCATTACTTTATTCCTTCCTTAATATATTTTCTTCAATTAAAATTTAGTACTTTTGTCTTAATCTCTTCTTAGTTATATAAAGTATACATTAATTATTATACATTAAACAATTAAATTACTCCAGTAAAAATTAAACAAAAGTATATAGGTATTTCCCAAAAAAAAAGACATTAGCAAACAATGCTAACATCTTATGTATCTATTTATTTTGCATTCTACGACCCTTTTTATCGAAGAATTTCTTATCAGTACCACGGCGCTCATTTCGATTTTTTTTATCTCTATTATCAGAACGACGACGTCTATCATTTCCTCTATTCGAACGTTTACCTTTATCTTGTCTACGAGGAAGTGGTTTTTCAAATGATAATTCCACATCAACTTCTTTTTTATCATTTATTAGTTTACTTAATAATATAGTGATAATTTTCTCAGCATTTGTTTCAGCCAAAAGTTTATTAGCTAGACTATTAAACTCTACATGATTTTTATCCATTTCTGAAATAACTTCATCAAACAATCTATTGTGACGTGCTTTTTTCACTTCTTCTTGTGAATAAGGACGCAACATTTTCATTCTCTCACCACGAGAAGTTTCGATATCTTTTAGATACGGCATTTCTACTGGGTTTAAAAATGTTATTGCTACTCCTGATTTTCCTGCTCTTCCTGTTCTTCCGATTCTATGCGTATAACTTTCTACATCTTGTGGAATATCAAAGTTATAAACATGTGTAACATCACTAATATCAATACCACGCGCTGCAACATCAGTTGCAACAAGAATTTGTAATGAATTATTTTTGAATTTACGTAAAATTTCTAATCGTTTTGATTGAGTGATATCCCCGTGTAGCCCTTCAGCCAAGTATCCTTTAGCAATTAGAGCACTTGCTAATTCATCAACACGACGTTTAGTTCTTCCAAATACTATAGCTAAATTTGGATTTTGAACATCTAAAAATCCAATTAAAGTTTCTAATTTTTCATTTTCTCTAGCAATAGTAGCATACTCTGTTATATCTGGCTTAAGATCTTCATCACTTATTGTTTTAATAAGTTTATAATCTTTCATAAATTCTTTAGAAAGTTCCATTATTGTTTTCGGCATTGTTGCAGAAAATAATAATGTTTGGTGCCTTGAAGTTATTTTTGAAAGTATAAATCTAACATCTTCAATGAATCCCATATTTAGCATTTCATCCGCTTCATCTAATACTAAATGTGTCAATGATTCTAATTTTATTGTTCTTCTATTTATGTGGTCAATTACACGACCAGGTGTACCTACAATTATTTGTGGACGTTTCTTTAAGTCTTGAATTTGTCTTTCAATGCTTGTTCCACCAAAAACAATACTAACTTTCAATCCTTTTGCTCTTGACATAAGTCGAAGTTGTTCTCCTACTTGTTGAGCTAATTCTCTTGTTGGCGCAAGAATTAATGATTGTAATTGATCATTACGCCTTACTGTATCCACTAACGGTATTCCAAAAGCACCTGTTTTTCCTGATCCTGTTTGTGCTTGTGCTAAAATATCAATTCCTGATAACACATACGGAATTGTTTCTGTTTGAATACCAGTTGGAGATATAAAGTTCATATTGGTTAGTGATTGAACAGTTTCTTGACTAACCCCTAATTCTTCAAATGTTGTCATTTGTTTCTCCTTAATTAATCCAAATTTATATACTGTTTTATTTATATAACCTGTTAATTATAGCATGAAAATTGAAAATAATAAAGAAATAAGGGTAAATGATACATTAAAACATGTTAATTTTAATTTTTTCAATTTTTAATATCAAAAGATAAATATAAAAATAATAGTATAGTAATAATTCAATCACTATACTATTATACTCACGATAAAAAATTCACATTAGATCTTTTTTCTACATATTATTATTTGTAATTTCATCAATTTTTCTAGCAATATTTTTTACACTTTCTCCTGATTTACTTAGATTATTAGTATATATTAATAACATATAATCTTTATCTCCAAATACTATAGCCGTATCGTGATAGTTTGTTTCGATAGCCCCATACTTACTTGCTATTTTCTTATCCGGGATACCATCTTTAATCCATTCTCCATCTTCTGAATCTTCAAGATATTTCATTAATTCTGGATATTTATCACGTTCTTTATACAATTTAGTCCAAACTAACTCCATCATTTCTGGGGTAATTCTATTATTTTGAGCTTCTTCTTGTGGTAATTTTGCTCCAAGCCCAGTAAGATATTTAACTACTAGATCAGTTGCTGTTGCACTATTACCTATTAACATATTTGTAGCAGTATTGTCAGAATATTGAATCATATTTTGTATTACATATTCTAATTTATAGCTATCTTTCTTTTTATTATTAGTTATTTGACCATTTCCCTCTTCAAAGTACTTCTCATTATATGAAATATCCAAATCTTTGGATATTTCATCATTTCTGATACGATCATATATCCTCATAGCATACACCACTTTAATCGTACTAGCTGCTGTGAAATAATGTTTATCTCCTTGAGCATATCTGTATCCTGTAGAAAAATTTTTATAAACAATACCTATTTCATTATTCCCCTTATATTTCTCTATTAAATTTTCCATCGATTCATTTAATTCTATCTCACTGAGTTTTTTATTCTCAATCACTGGTGCTTCTTGTTTGTTTTCTTCCTGTTGAGCTTCTTGTTGGGCAAGTTCCTGCTGTTTAATAGCATCTTTCTTAGCTTTTATATGCCCACCTGCTGAAAATACTCCATAAATAATTAAAATCACTGCTGTTGATTCAATTATAAACTTTAAAAATTTTTTCCAAGTTCTTTTCACTACTTTACTCACATCCTTTATCTGTAGTTTTCTTATACTAGTTTACTACATATCAACTGTTTTAACAATAATATCTCCAAAATATTCTTAAAATAAGACTTATATTCATTAAAAAGTACTCACTTTTATAATAACATCGTTGAAAGTTTTTTAAATCATTAAAAGAGTAATTCACTATTGTTTTGAATTACTCTTCTATAAACTTTACATATTGGTTTTCAAATAAAAATCTTGCTCAGATATTTTTGAAAAACCCATATTTTCATACATATATTTTGGAGTATCATTAGCATCAACTACCAAAATAACATTTTCTTTTCGCTCACTATTTATCGCAAAACTAATAACATGTTTAGCAATTCCACGATTTCTATATTCGGGTGCTATGTATAGATTATCTATCTCAAAGAAATTATTTTTTACAATAATATTAGCAGAGCCGATTATCTTTTCTCCGTCTTTGGCTACAAGCTGTTTGATACTTTCTGATCTTATATTTTCATAAAGCAAAGTCTGATTATGTTCAGCCCATTCTTCATTACTAGCTTCAATATCTATTTTGTATTGAAATTTCAAATATCTATTTAAATCTACTTTTTGTAGATATTCAACATTATAGTCCGTTACCTCTTGTTCTACAAAATTTCTAATATTCAAATAGTATAAATTCAAATTTATTTCACTAAAACTTTCCTTTTTTAAATATCTCTTTAGTTTTCTAGATAATGTAACATTTTCCATTGCTGCTAAATGAATAAAATTTACTCCCTTATCTCTAAAAAAGTTTCTACAAGAGGAAATATAATATTCTAGTTCATCTACAGTAATAGGTTCTTTTTTCATTAATAGATAATTTCCACTAAAATATAATTTTGATTTTAGTGTTTGATAAATTACATAACTATCTGTCTCAACTACCGACTTCGCTTTTGAATAGATATCTTTAAAACTATAATCCATAACTATCACCTCCTATTCTTTGTATATTGTCCATTATTAATGATGACCGTGTGGACCATGGTGGTGTTCAAAATGATTTATTATTTCAAGTACTCTTGGACTTCCAGTTAAATCATAAACATTTCTTAGAGTTTCCATATACGTTGGATCATCATGTAAAATATCAAAATATGTAACGACTTCTTCTTCAACAAAATCAATATAATCTTCCTCTTCTGACAGAGCATTTAAAGCCACACCCAAAAGAATTGGATCATCTTTTATTAATGAGTTTCCATTATATAAATCGTAGATTTTTTCGTATTCATATAGTGATTTAAGTGCATTTATAGCGATAAACAATGTTTCTTCTGAGATACCCTGTACTGTTAATACTTCTTGCATTAGAGTACGAATATTATCGTATTGTTGGTCATCTTTGTATAATGAAATTAAGTGTAGATAAGCACTAATAGCCATTCCCTGTAACTCAATATATTTTTCTAAATATTTTTTTGCTTCCTCACCTTTTGACATATGTCCTAAGTGCAAGTAAGCCTCAGTGAAGTCAGGATTAATAGAAATAGTTTTTAACAAATGTATTTTTGAGTTTTCCAAATTCTGAACTTGATTATAAGCAAACGCTAATGAAAACAGAATTTCTGCATCCTCATACACTCTCCCATTTTGATTATAGAAGTCAATAGCCTCTTCAAATAATCCTAATGCATATAAGTTATCGAATGCAGTTTGAAAGTTTTCTAAAGATGGTTCTTCATAAAAAATTCTCTCACTTAAGTCTCTAGCTTTATCTTCTCTTCCTGTTGTTAAGTAGATTCCTACTAACTCTTTATCAATTGCACGAATGGCCTCATCAAAATCCGTAACTGCTCTAGCTGCTAAGAACTTGTCTTCAGCAATTTCATATAGTTCATCTTCTAAATATATCAAACCTTCTTGATATAGAATCGAAGGTGTTTTTGGCGAATTGTATAATACTACTAAAGCATCATCTTTCTTATCTAGATATAGGAGATTATGTACATATCCTTCAATTGCCATATCTTCTTCTCTATTTTGTTCATAAATAATTCTAGACAATTCTAAACATTCATCAAATAATCCATTATCTAAAAGTACTGTACGAAACTCCTCTTGTTGCTCTCTATCTAAAGCAGAAAAATCTATATCTTTCAATTCCTCTAAAAATTGTTGTATATCCATCTAATTATCTCTCCTTGCTAATCTATTCATAATAAAAGTCAATTCATTTTTTACAGTACATTCAATATTATCGATACTCTTCTGAGCTTTTTCTAAATATCTTCTACTTACATTTAATGTTTCTGATAAAACTTTTTCATTATTTCTTATACAATTTATTATTTTTTCTTTTTCTCCACTACTCGTATCTTTTGTAAAATTATAAAATAGCTCTGGTTTTTCTTCCTTGGCTAATAAGGCTGGTAATGTAATGTTACCATTCATTAAATCTTGTCCTACTTCTTTGCCAAGATTTTGTGCTCCTCCTACAAAATCAAGATAGTCATCAATTATCTGATAACTCATTCCCAAATAATAACCATATGAAAAAGCACTTCTTATATCTTCGTCAGAAGCATTCGCGACTATACTCCCTGCTACACAAGCGAAAGCTATTAATATCGCGGTCTTTCTCTTAATTTTTTTTAGATAATCTAGTCTTCTAGTTTTAATATCGTATAAGCCATCCGCTTGAATAAGCTCACCTATACATAGTTCTTTAAGTGTTTGTGCTAAATATAAATGTATTTTCTCATTATCAAACTTAGTAACTTCTTTTAAAACTACAGAAAATAAATAATCCCCTACTCGAAGAGCAAACTCATTGCTATATTTTTTATTCATCGTAACACTACCACGTCTAGTATCAGCATCGTCAATAATATCATCATGAATTAAACTAGCAGTATGAATTATTTCAACTATACTAGCCATTCTAATGATGTCTTTCTTATTTAGTTCAAAATCTCCTAATTTAGCACACACAAGTAAAAGAAGTACTCTAACCCTTTTACCTCCATTTAGAAAATATTTCTTAACAATCTCATCTAATTGTTCATTATTACTTCTAGTAATTTCGAAAATATCTTCTAATACCTCATGCACCAACGTATCATACTGTTTTAACATTTTATTCTCCATTAACTTAAACAAAGGTTACCATTTTACTATCAAACTCTTGAAATTCAACATTATAAAAGTCAAACCAAGTCTTTATAACACTTAGATAAAATTCATTCTCACTAATTTCTTTAGCTATTAGCTGTAAGTATCCTCTCTGCATAGTTTCTGTAAGATTAGCCAACTTATCTAAACTACCTACCAATAAACTATAATACTCAAAACTAAAATAATCACCAAGTAAAAGTGATTTTGATTCAATACTATCACCTTCTAATCCTGTCTCTTATACACATCTCCGAGCCCACGAGACATCTCAGGAT
>CAMYEU010000064.1 GCA_947254465.1 uncultured Gemella sp.
CACCAAGATACTCTATAATCATTTCCCTCATAATATCCATCTTTTTTATTCTTTACTCCTATAACCTTTGCTATTGACATTGCAACGCTTGGTTTTTCTGCTATAACTAATTTCATTTTTTCCTCCTTAATTTTTTATAAAAAAAGAGCGAAAGATTTCTCCTTCGCTCGCAATTTATCATAGCCTTTACTACATCACTTATTTATTTTTTATTAACAAACTATTATCTTCTCTTAGTTTCACAAATTATTTTAGATTTTAATATAAATTTTAAGAACCGTATACTTTTCTATCGTAGATTCTTCTTGTTATACGATAGTTGAGTTTCATATCTGAATGTTTCTATATTTTTATAATTTTTATTCCATTATTTAACACTTCTTCAAATGTTATATCCTTCGCATATATGTTTTTCTCGAATAAACTTCCCATCTTTTCAAAAAATTCTCATTATTAAAAATCATCTTCTTCTGGAATAATTTCTGTATCTTCTATACTTTCTTTTTCATCATTTTCTCTATCATATTCATAATCGTCTTCTAATTCGTCATAATCTTCATCATCTTCAACAGTATCCTCTTCTCTCTTTTTATAAACCTTGAAGTAATATCCTGCACCTATTCCCATTAGCATTATAAGAACTATAAAAATATATAATCCTACGCCTGACTTCTTTTCTTTTTCTTTTTCTTTTTGTGGTTCTTTCTTTTTGATAGGCTCTTCTTTTCTAACTACTTTTTCTTCTTTTGATTTAGTATCACTTTCTCCTTCGATCATATTTAAAAGGTCTTGCTCACCAACTTCTGTTAATAGTTGAACATTTTCTTGGTTTTGTGAATGATCTATAATAAGATGCATTGTCTTGCCTGATTTAGTCTGAAAGGTCAAAAATTGTCTAACGTCTACAGGATTTTCTTCGCCTTCTTTTCTTACTTCATTATCTCCAACTTTAGGAGTTAGATCTTCTCCACTTTCATCTACATTTTCTAATACTGTCCCTCTTGCTTTATTCTCCTTTGTTGCTAAAGAATTAATCGCTTTTGTATTCCCTCCTTTTACAGGCTTTACTGGTTGACACAAATTAATAGATCTTTCTTTTTGTTCACTTTTTACATTTTTACTATCTGGTATTTTAGGTACTTCTTGATAGGGTATTTTTTGTTTTTCATCAGAAGGATTGTATACATCTTCATCAAATAAATTTTCTAACTCTTTATTATTTTCTGGAGTATATATATTATTTAGTTGACTCGTTATTTCACTTTCATTACTTTTTGCCATGGATATACTTGGTATTATTGTAAACATAAAGAGTAACGCTAAGGCTACTTTTATTCCTCTTTTCTTCATCTTTAGCTCCTTTTTTATTTTATATTTTTAAATACATATACTGCTTTTTTGTTATTATCCCATTCAATACTTTGATCTTTTCCGTCTTTTATATCTCCACAAGTTGCATTAAAAGCTTTTGCAATATTTGAAATAGAAGCATGAACTCTTCCATTTATAATTACTGGCTTAGTATCAGAATGATAAATATTTCCGTCACTATCTTTCATGACTCCTGTGTCTATATTTAATCTCAATGTTTTCTTTGGAAGAACGATATTTTCTTTATTGGAAAATATAGCTTCTCTTTTGTTGTCATCATATTCAACGTTAAATCCTAAAGTATAGGCTGTATATCTTATAGGTAACATAATATGATCATCTTGAATGTATGCCTTAACATCCATATACACAGTAGTTTTCTTCCCATCTTTTATGATATTATAGTAATCTTTTCCTACTTGAAACACGCTAAATTCATCACTCTTACTACATGGCTTTATATTATCCTCTCTTTTACTAATAACTTCTTTAGTATCTACTACTTCTTTGTTAGTAATCTTTTCTTCTACATCTTTATCATGTTTTGTTTCTATTTCTGCTTGTTTCTTTTTAAGATTTTCTAGAATTTTTTCAAGCTTTTCCTTATCATTTATAGCTTTTTCCCCTGTTTTGTTTTTCTTTAGGTCTTTCTCTAGTTCACTGATTCTTTTATTACATTCTTCTATTTTTTTGTCTAAGTCATTTTGGAGATTTTCAAACTCTTTTGTTTGTTGTTCTATTTTATCTTCCAAGCTTTTTATATGTTCTTGTAATTCTTTTTTATCTTTTTCTGATTTAGATCTTAATTCAGTTAATTCTTCTTCAAGAGATTTTACTTTCTCACAAGAATTTTCTTTATCTTCTTTTACCTTATCTACTTGATCTTTTAATTTTTCTAATCTTTCTTCTTTTGACTTTAAAGTATCTTCTATTTCCCTTATTTTCTCCTCTTTTAATTCTATATTTTGATCCTTTTCTTTAATCTCTTTTTCTAATTGACCAATCTTTTCTCTTATTTCTTTAAAACTTTCTTCATTAACTTCTGCCCTTTCACCTTTTGCTTCTAATTCCCATTTTGCAGAAGATAATTCTTCTTTTAATTTTTCACTTTCTTCTTGAAGTTTCTTTACTTCATCTCTTAGCTGTTCTAGTTCAGCTATTTGCTTTTTGTCTTTACTTTCTAGAGCACATATTTTTTCTTCTAGACCTTTAATTACTCTTTCTTTTTCTAATAATTGATCTTCTAGGCATTTCTTATATTCTAAAAAATTATCTTCCTTATTTTTATATGAATCTAATTTCTCTTGAAGCTTTTTTATTTGCTCTTTATTTATCTCTTTATCTTTATTTAAGTTTTTAATTTTCTCTTGTAAGTCTGTAATTTCTTTTTCTAGATTTTCTACATTGCTACATACCATTTCAGCTTCAATTTTATTTGTGTTTTGTAAACTTTTTTCTGAACTAGCATATATATGACTCATAGGCGATATATTTATAACACTTGCTAGTATCATTCCAATCGCTAAAACTCTATTTCCTATTCTTTTCATTACTTTTCTTCTCCTTCATTAATTTGACTTATACTTTTTTCTTTTCTTTCTTCTTCCTTATTTTTTCTTACTATATATAAAAATTCATCAAGGGATATTTTTTTGCTACGAAACTCTTTGATAACTTCCATATTCTCTAATTCTTCTTGTTCTTCTTCTAAGATTTGAAGTTCCAACTCAATATCTTCTTTTTTCTTTACTAACTTTTTTTGTTTTTCTATATTTTTGATTAGTTTTTTATTCATTTTTTATCACCTTTTCTATCTTGGTCTGCCAAAGGCATAAAAGTGTTCTTTCCAATATCTTGTATTAATATTTGCATATTGAATAGGATCTCCTGCATGAATCATCATTCCATTGCCTGCATATATTCCTACGTGAGATATTGGTGTTCCAGAATTATATGTTCCTTTGAAGAAAATTATATCTCCAGGCTTTGCTTGACTAGGCGATACAGGATTACAATAATCAGTATATATTCTCCAAGCTGTTGTTCTTGGCATATTCTTTACTCCTGATTTTGTAAATGACCAACATACAAATCCTGAACAGTCAAAATTCCTTGGTCCACTAGCTCCAAAAACATATCTTTTTCCTATATGTTTTTCAGCTTCTCCAAATAATCTCCTTACTGCTACATCATCAAACTCTATACCGGGATTTCCAAAATTTGGATTATCTACTATATCCCCTAAATCTCCATAACCAGAGCCAAAATAATCTCCCATATTTCCTTGATTTTCTAATAATGATAAGTAGTGAGCCATATTAGTTTCATAATTTGCAAACTCTTCTTTTGCAATTTTATAAATACTTTTCTTGGTAATGGTAAGAGTCAATATTTTATAGGTGTATGGATTTCCATCTTTATCATATTTAGTAATAGTTTTTGATGTATACTCTTTTTTGTACATCTGATTAAAGAGTTTTTTTAGCTCCTTTTTTATTTCATCAGTCGACTTAATTTCTCCATATCTTGCTGTTAAATAACTAAATAGCTCGTGAACATCATGACCTACTGGATCTCCTTTTATATGATATTCATCGTAGTTTGGATAATTTTCTTCAATGCTATCTATCTCATCTTGCAAAGCATATTCATAACTTGAAAATTCATTATTTACATCACTTAGCACTTCTTTTTTTGATAAGTAACTTGTAGCCATAACATTACTTGTAATACCTGAAGTAATACTTCCAATATTACTTATTTCTTTAAACAGCATGAAAAAAAGTCCTAAAATGCAAAGGACAATAAAAATATTTTTATATCCCTTATTTTTTAGAACTTCTGCTGTCTTTTTACTCATATTTGTAATAGACTTTTTTATTCTATTTTTTAAGCTTACTTCTTGTTTTTTTCTGAAATCTTTCTGAAATTTTTTCTTCATAAAAAATCGATTCAATTTATTGGTATTTTGATAGACTCTAGATTTTTTTAATTCTTCAAAATCTTTTTCAAATAATAATCTACTTTCTTTTTTATGAATTTTATTATCTAATTTCTCTAATTTTCTTTTAGTTTTTAAAGCTTTTTTTCTACGATTACGTCTAATATTTTTTCCAATAAGCTCTGTACTTCTGCTTACTTTATATGATACATCTATTCCTGCATTATCTTCTTTTCCGCTATAAAGATAGTTTGATGCCATTGCACTTGCAAGAATTAAAGGATTTTCTAATCCTCCTTTTTTTGCTTTTTTATTATCTTTAACTAAGTCTTTTTCTTTTTTTGCTTTTTTCGAGTGTAATTTTGAGATCTTTTCTTCATTTTTTTGAAGCTTATCTTCTTCCTTCAATTTATCTTCTTTAAACTTATTTTGTCCTTCTTTTACATTCGAACTTTCCTTTTTTGTTCTTGTATATTTTTCATTTAGATTAAAATTAGCTCTTTTACCTTCTTTTTTGTTATTATCTATAATTTTATTTTTATTATTTAGATCTACAGAGCATTTTTCCTTTAAGTTCTTACCAGTCTTTAGTTTCTGATAATTCTTATTATCCATTTCACTTTCTGTTAAGTATAAACTTTTTGCCCTAAACTTCTTACCTTTATAATCCCTTACATTAGATCTTTCTATTTTTGTTGAAATGGACTTATCTTGAAATGAATTTTCTTGTTTGTCACTTTGATACTGCTCTTTATTCTTTCTAAAGTCATTTAGAAATCTTTTATTTCTATACTTTGAAAAATACTTTTCATCATCACTAGTATCTCTATAAGAAATATTACTATCTCTAAAGTCCATATCATAACGATCTATTACTCCATCATTATCTAAATCTTTAGACAATGGGTCATAAACTTCTAACTTATCTTTATTCTTTATTCCATTCTTAGATATATGATTAGAACTCTTCTTGAAATTACTTATCCTATTTTCATATACTCTATCATTTTCTTTCTTGATTCTTTCTTCTCTAATTTTATCTTCTACTTCATTATCTTGTTTCAAGTTATCAAGTATTTTATATTTTTCTCTATATACTTTCTCCTGTCTTTTTCTTTGTATTTTTTCCTTATCTGATTTTTCATTAATATTAGGTATATATTTATTATCTAGTTCTTGAAAGTGGCTAGAAGTTTTCTTTATATTATCATAATTCTCAACTTCAGAAACTTGTCTGTAGCTATCTTTTTCATTCATAAAAGTGCTATTTTCTCTTTCAGAATTTTTGTTTAATAAAATGGGTGAATCTTTTTTATTTTTTATAGTGTTGCTACTTATATTTTTCTTTTCTAATATAAGCTTACTTTTTGGTACATCTCTAGGATTTATTTTGCCCTTTTCTTTTTTCATAAACGCCTCCTATTTCATATTTTCTTCAATCCTTTCTTTAGCCATCTTGCAATAGTCCTCATTTAATTCTATTCCTATATATTCTCTATTCATTTTAGTAGCAACCATTCCAACTGTGCCTGATCCCATAAATGGATCTAATATTAACCCATTATTAGGACAAGCTGCTTTTATACAAATTTCTACTAATTTTGGTGGAAATACTGCATAGTGTTTTCCTTTAAAGGCATTAGTATTTATTGTCCAAATATCTCTACTATTTCTAAACTGAGGAACATTATCTCCTATATATTCTCCATATTCTCTTGCTTCATTTATGCTCTGTCTTTTAGCACCTGTATTTTCTTTTAGGTACTTATTGTCTTTTCCCCTTGCCCTTATATATCTTTTTTTACTTATCTCTTTCATGGGTTCTTTCATTGCTTCATAGTTATAAAAATATTTTTTTGATTTAGAGAGTAAAAAAATATGTTCGTATGATCTCGATGGTCTATCTTTACATGATTCTGGCATAGCATTTTCTTTGTGCCATATAATATCACTTCTTAAATACCAACCATCTTCTCTTAGTTTTAATGCAAGTTGCCAAGGAACTCCAATCAAATCTTTTGTCTTATATCCTTTTAATTTTTTCGTGACAGAAACTTTTTGGCCTGTTCTTCCATTCTTATTTTTTGGGTCTTTGTATTCTTTCTTGCTTCCAGTACCAACGTAAGAATCTCCTATTACAATCCATAAAGTTCCATCTTTTTTTAATACTCTTTTTACTTGGTCAAATACTTCTACTAACTTATTTAAATACTCTTCAGGACTTTCTTCTCTTCCAATTTGACCTTTAACTTTATAATCTCTTAATCCATAATAAGGAGGAGAAGTAATACAGCAATCAAATATCTCATTAGGTAGTTCTTTTAAGGCTACTAATGCATCTAAATTAATAATATAGTTACTTTTTATCTTATTCTTCATAACTTTCTTTTAACTCCTCTGGTTTAGTTGTCATTAGTCTATATAGCTTAGTATCTTTAGGGAATCTATCCACGAATGGAACAATGGTATTTCCATAAAACAAAAGCCCTTCTCCTTCATTAGAGTTGGTTACATATGATAATTGGTAAAGTGATATATTTAGTTTATCTGCTAATATTTCTCTATCTCCAGAGGCTTGATTTAGCATCAATATAAAGTCTGTATTATCAAATATATTTTCTATTTCAGGACTAGCTAAAAGATCCTTGACATTCTGAGTTAACCCTGTTGGTATTCCTCCCCATTTACGAAATCTTTTCCAAATTTCTATTGAATAACTTGCTGTTTGTTCTTCTCTTAACAATAAATGGAATTCATCGCAATAATACCTAGTTTCTTTCTTATTCCTATTAATTGTAACTCTATTCCAAACTTGATCTTGAACAATAAGCATTCCAATTTTTCTTAATTGCTTTCCCAATTCTTTGATGTCATAACAAAGTATTCTATTTTTAGTATCTACATTAGTTCTATGATTAAAAACATTTAAGCTTCCTTTAACATATATTTCCATTTCTACCGCAAGTTTTTTCCCTACTTTTTCCTCTTGTTCCAAAAGTAAGTTATATAAATCTTCTAAAATTGGCATATTAGAAGGTATAGGATTATCAAAGTAGTTTTTATATAAGATTGGAAGACATCTATCTATAACAGAAGTTTCTTCTGCACTCAGTCCTTCTTTTCCCACTACTAATTCAAATAATGATAGTATAAAGTCAGACTTTAATGACAATGGATTATCTTCATCTGCATAATCTAAGTTTATATCTAATGGATTAATATAGTCTCTACTAGTAGGTGATATCCTTATAACTTCTCCTCCTAATGCTCTAGTTAAATTCCCATATTCGGATTCAGGATCACATATTATAATGTCATCTTGTGTAATTAAAAAAGCATTGGTAATTTCTCTTTTAGCCGAGAAAGATTTTCCCGACCCTGGTGTTCCAAGTATTAAACCATTAGGATTTTTTAACAGCTTTCTATCTGTCATTATGATATTTCGACTTAATGCATTTAAACCATAATATAAGCTTTCTCCTTCTAAACACAATTCTTCTGTAGTAAATGGAATAAAGATCGCTGTAGAACTTGTAGTAAGTCCCCTTTTCACCTCAATGTCATTCTTTCCAATGGGCAATGAGGACATAAGAGCTTGTTCTTGCCTATAATTAAGATTCTTTAATACACAATTATGTCTACCTGCTATAGAGTTTAATTGAAAAATTACGTTGCTCAATTTCTTTCTGCTTTTTTCTATATTTGTAAATAAAATGGTAATTACAAACATTCTCTCGTTATGATTTTGAAGCTCTAATAAAAGTCTTTTAGCATCATTTCCATAAGTGATCAAGTCTGAAGGTAATATATCCATGTCATATCCCGATCTTATAGCTTTTTTATTTTCTTCAATTTTCATCTTATCTAGATCTGTAATTTTTCTTTTTATCATTTTAATTGCGTTTGTTTGATCGATAGAGTTTATATGAAAGGTTACAATCATATTTTCTTCAACTTCTAAAAATTCAGATAATAGTCTATCAGATAATTCTGGTGCAAGAATCTGTAAAAAATTTACTTCTCCAAAGTATTCTCCTACTCTAAACTGATTTATAGATGAAAAATTAAAAGAAGTCGGAGAAATATAATCTTTTGTGGATAAACCACTATGTTTTAAATCATCATATGAAAAAGTAAATTTTTTATCTTTATTTAAAATATCATGAATCACCTTTAATCTTTCGTATCCATCTAGCACATAAGCCTTAACTCCCATTTTCTTAAAATTATTTAGTATGTCCATTTCCATTCTTTCAAGTCTAATTGTAGCTTCTTTTATATCCCTGTCTCTTATACACATCTCCGAGCCCACGAGACATCTCAGGATCTCGT
>CAMYEU010000065.1 GCA_947254465.1 uncultured Gemella sp.
AATACAGATTCGTAGAAACTAAGAAACTACCAAATGGAGATACAGAACACATCTATGAAAAAGTAACGACACCTACTCCGGTAGTAGAAAAAACAACTTCATGGATAGATGAAAATGGAAATCCATTAAAATCAACTGAAAAAGGAATTAAAGATCCAGGTTCTATTCCAGGATATGAACTTGTGAAGACGACAGTAGATAGCGATGGAAACAAGGTGCATATCTTTAAGAAATTAACTACTTTAGTTCCTGAAGTGAAAGAAAAACGTTTAGCGAATACAGGAACAACAGAAACTAACAGTAGCTTAGCGGGACTAGGTTTAGCGATTTTAGGATTGGCTACAGCTAGAAAACGTCGTAGAGATAAATAAGAAGATAACAATAAAATATAAGAGTATATGCTTTAAAAATATCTTCTAAATATAAAAAATAGTAATAGCTCCCAGAATTCAGATGAATTTTGGGGGCTATTGTTAAATTAACTTTAAAAATACATTATAAAAGTGATAAATTTATAAAAGTAGTTTATGTTTTATAAGAATGATAAAGAGGGATAATAGATGAAAATCTAAATATTAAAAAAATAGTTATTATTTTATTACATGCTATAGAGAAATAAGATATATCTATATATGGATTGTATTTTAACTTATGTTTTATATGTTTAACTGAATAAGAAATTTACATGTGCAAATGAAAAATATATATATAAGAAAAATATTTTTTATAAAAGTCTTCGAATAATTTTATTTAGTTTTTATATTATAAGTTAAAAGATGCCTGATATCATAGATTAAAGGTTAATGTTTTCACATGAAACAATTAATAATTTTGAGAAAGATTCGAAAATAATAAGTGGTTTTAAAAAAAGGTAGAGCAGTTTTTTAGAAATTAATGAAACTATGGCGTACTAGAAAAATGAGAGGTATTGAAGATGGGGGAGGTGTGGTTTTTAATACTTTTCAATAAATTCTTATATAATATACTGAAAAGAAGGAACAGGTACTGATTGATAATTTGAATTAGGGTTGCCATTCTGAGAACTCAACTATTTTTAAATATAATGTAAATTATTATTAGCCAAAGTATATTTTATGTTATAATTCAAGTAATAAATGAATTTAAGGAGAAAACATATGAAACCATTTACTAGAAAAATAGAAAAAATATTAGCTTGGATAGCGAATGTTATTATGATACTTATGACAGTTTTACTGTCTTTAGGCGCATTTTCTAGCCAATTAGAAGCCGCGCTTAAACAGCCGCAATTAGAGCCTGTGCTATATAATTTGTTACAAGATCCAGGGATTTCATCGTTATTGGCATCTTCAGGTATGAATATTGTAACTTTACTTGTAGTAATTGTAAAAATTTATGCAGTGGTTGCAATAATTGCAATCGTAATTGCGTTAATAGCTTCATTTACTATGAGAGCAAGAATTATTTCAGGAATTTTATTCCTGATTTCAGCGATAGTAGTTGGTATAATGACAGTTGGACTATTAATTCCTGTGTACTTATTATACTTTGTAGTTGCGATAATGTTATTTGTAAGAAAACCACCTAAAAATAATGTAGATGCAGACTTTACGCAAACATCTGAACAACAAGGAATTGACAGATTAGAATATTTATAGGATTAAACTATCGACTTATTGTGGTAGATATTTGAGAAAGTTTAAAGCTATTTTATTGATTTATAGACTATTGAAGATGTTTTTTAAGCTACCTTCTGAATTAAAGTTAAATTTATCAATAGAATAGTTTTTTTATTTTTAAAGTAAAAGAAATATAATAATCTGTTGAAATTTTTTGACGAATCTGAGGTAACTTTAAATAGAATCGAATAGAGATAATTAAAATATAAAATTAAAATAATTTTTTATATTTGAGAATAAGAATGGAGATATAAAATACGCAATAAGAATGAATTATCTCTATTTTATATAGTATATTTAAATTAATTAAATCTTTGATAAATATAGCTTTTTATAGTATAATTACTAAGATAAAGTATTTTTGTATAGGTTCGTAATATGATTGAAATAATTGTTAATTCTAGAAGTAAAAAAAGTCTTATTGAACTTGAAAAAATAGAAAATGAACTAAAGTTAATGATGCTACCCTACAAAGTGTTAAAAACATCTAAAAAGAAAAATGCCAATGACTTGATGAATGAAGTAACTGGGGATGATTTAATAGTTATCGGTGGGGATGGAACAATTAATGAAGTGATAAATAACTATCATGGAAAAGAATTTATTTATCTTGCTTATGGTTCGGGTAATGATCTTGCTAGGTCTATAAAGTTTAATAGAAATATTGAAATAAGTAAATTATTAGACTCAAATAAATATATTGAATATGATGTTGGAGTTGTTAACGATAGAAAATTCTGTTCAGGGTTCGACATTGGTTTTAATGCAGATATAATAAAAAGAGCTAATGGTTCCAGGCTAAAGAAATACCTAGGAAAGCATATTTATCTTCTTGAGGGAGTTATAGGTATTATAAGGCTTAAGAAATATAAAGCAAAAATATTATGGGATGCTGGGAAAATTGATACTGACAAGTTGTATTTGCTTAATGTAATGATTCAGCCTTATGAAGGTGGAGGAATAAAGTTTGCCCAGAATGCAACAGGTCAAGACAATACTTTTCATGTTATGATAATGGAGAATATGACTGTTATAACATTCATATACAATTATCTATGTTTACTTCTGAAAAGACATGATAAACTTAAGAATATTAAACATATAAGAACTCATAGATTAATAATAAAAACAAATCAGAAATACTTTCAAATTGATGGAGAATTAGTAAATAATATAGAACAACTAGAGTTGAGTTGTATTAGTAAATTTTATAAATTGAAGAGGTTAGAAATTAATGAGAAAAAATTCAAATAGTCGTAATAATAACCATGTTATGAATATAGAGTTTTTTGAAATCATCAATGGAATATTGATTATTTTGTTGGTTATACTCGGAAGCTTAGTAATCTGGACGATGTTGAAATATGATTTTTTAAATTTTAGAGGTATTAACTATGGAGTAATCGTAGTAATAATTTTGGCAATAGTACTTTCAGTATTCTTGGTAATTAAGAAAAAGGCGAAAATATTTAATGCAATAATGTTGATTATTATTAATATCACCTTAGTATTTTCTTACATGCAGTTTAGAACAGCAATTGGTTTATTCGATAACTTAAACAGTAATGCAACAGTTAGTGAATACACTATGAGTGTTGTTGTTATGAAAAATGATACAGTAGAAAAACTTTCAGATTTAAATAGTGCATCGGTAGCAGCCCCAGTATCTACAGATGGGGAAAATATTAATAAGTTGATGAAAGAAATTCGTGATAAAGAAAAACAAAGTTTAAATCTTATAGAATCTAAAAATTATATTTCAGCTTATGAAGAATTAACTACAGGAACTAGCAGGGCAATGATACTTAATAGTTCATTTGAAGATCTTATTACTAGTCAACATGCAGATTTTAAAGAAAAAACGAAAAAAATATATGAGTATAAAATAACAAAAACTGTCAGTACAAAGGCAAAACAAAATGTTGGTGATACATTTAATGTCTATATAAGTGGTATTGATACATTTGGACCAGTATCAAGCGTAAGTCGATCAGATGTTAATATTATTATGACAGTTAATAAGAAAACTGGAAGAATTTTACTAACTACTACACCGCGTGATTCTTATGTAAAAATTGCCGATGGTGGAAACAACCAATATGATAAACTTACACATGCAGGACTTTATGGGGTAGATTCTTCGATTCATACTCTAGAAAATCTATATGGTATTAAAATAGATTATTATGCAAGACTTAATTTTACATCTTTTTTAAAACTAATTGATATTGTAGGTGGGGTAGATGTATATAATGATCAGACGTTTACATCACTTTACGGTAAATATAGCTTCACACCAGGGTTGGTTCATTTGAATGCTGACAAAGCTTTAGGATTTGTTCGTGAAAGATATAGTTTAACAGGCGGTGATAATGATCGAGGTAAAAATCAGGAAAAAGTTATAACAGCGATAATTAAAAAACTGACTTCAAAAGAAGGTTTATCAAATTACCAAAGTATTATAAAAGAACTGAGTCAATCAATTCAAACAAATATGCCGATTGAAACAGCGCTGGGTCTTGCGAATGAACAACTAGGTGCAGGTAAAGATTATAATGTAGCTTCTCAAGCCTTAACTGGAACAGGAAGCATGGAATTACCTTCATACGCAATGCCTGGAGCTAGATTATATATGACACAGATTAATGAACAAAGTTTACGAGAAGTTACAGAAAATATTAAGGAAGTATTGGAAGGTAAGTAGATGAGAGAAGGAGTTAGGATGATAGATATACATTCCCATGTAGTATTCGGAGTAGATGATGGTGCAAAAACTGAAAAAGACACTCGTGATTTGCTAGAGGAGAGTTATAGACAAGGTGTTAGAACAATTATCGCTACACCTCATAGAAGACGTGGAATGTTTGAGACAGATATAGAGATAATAAAATCGAACTTCAAGCGGGTAGAAGATATCGCTGCTGAAGTAGCTCAAGATTTAAGAGTTTACTTAGGAAGTGAAGTTTATTACAAAGAAGGTGAAATCGCTAAGATTGAAAGTGGAGAGTACCCAAGATTAGCAGAAACAGACTATGTGCTTGTAGAATTTCCTTATGAAATGCGCTATAAAGAAATCCATAGAGCGTTGAATAAAGTTATATTACTTGGATTAACGCCAGTAGTAGCACATGTTGAGAGATATAACGATGTAGACGAAAAAGGTGTTCAGGAACTAATAAACATGGGCGCATACATCCAAGTTAATGCTGCAAGTGTTCTAAAACCAAAATTATTTGGTGATAAACATAAGCACTATAAAAAACGTGCTAAAAAATACTTAGAAGCGGAGTTAGTTCACTTTATCGCAAGTGACATGCATAATATGAATTCTCGAAGGACATATATGAGAGAGGCATATGATATTATCGAGGAAAAATATGGGCCTACAATAGCCTATGAACTATTTGAAAAAAATCAAGAAAAACTATTAATGAATAAAATAATTTAATTGAGAGGAAAAGTATAAAATGGATAATCAAGAAAAAGATTTAATACAGTTAGACATTATGCTACTGATAAAAAGTATTTGGGAGAAGAAAATATTAATTTTGCTAGTGACATTTCTATTTGCTGCAGTATCACTTGCTTATAGTATTTTCTTGGTAACACCACAATACTCATCTACTACAAAAGTATATGTAGTTAATCAAAAGAAAGATGATAAAGCAATCACTACACAGGATGTTCAATTAGGATCACTATTAGTAAAAGACTATAAAGAGATTATTCTTTCGAATAAAGTTATGGAAGATTCAGCTGAAAAAAGTGGATTAGGATTAACAGCAAAACAATTGGCAGGGAAAGTTAGTGTAGATGCACCAAAAGATACACGTATTATCTCTATCACTGTTCGAGATAAAGACCCACAAGTAGCGAGTGAACTAGCTAATACTGTAAAAGAAGTATCAGCGGATCAAATTAAAGAAGTAACAAAAATAGATGATGTGACGACACTTGAAGAGGCAAAAGCAGCAACGTCTCCAAGTTCACCGAATATTCCTAAAAATGGAATTTTAGCAACAGTACTAGGTTTTATTATAGCTGTAGCTGGAGTAGTATTATTCGAATTATTAGATGATAGAATTAAAAGAGCAGAAGATATTGAAGACGGTATGGGGCTAGTACTCTTAGGAGTAGTTCCAGATACAAAAATAGGAAAGAGATAGGATAAGAAAACATGGCACAAATTAATTTACTAACAAATAAAAACATAGTAGATCCTAAAAACGAAGAGTACTACAATGCCTTACGTACTAATATCCAGTTTTTAGGAAAAGATAAAAAGGTAATTGCAATTACATCAACTTCTGAAAACGAAGGAAAAAGTACAGTATCAACGAACTTGGCTATTTCATTAGCGAGATTGGGACTGAAAACTATTTTAGTAGACGCGGATACGCGTAAGTCTGTTATGGCGGGACGTTTCAAATTTAAAAGTAAAATAAGTGGATTAACTAATTATCTATCTGGAGTATCTCCAATTGAGGATATTATTTATGAGACAGATATCCGACATTTAAATGTTATACCAGCTGGTCAAGTACCACCAAATCCAACGGGACTATTACAAAATAAAAATTTCAATATCATGATCGAGGTATTTAGAGAGTATTATGACTATGTGATTATTGATACACCGCCTGTTGGACAGGTTATTGATGCAGCTATAGTAGCTCCTAAGACTGACGGAGTAGTAATGGTGGTTGAAGCTAATCGTGTTAAGAAGAAAGTTTTAGAGAAAGCCAAAGAACAACTGGAAAAAGGTGGAGCAGAATTTCTAGGTGTAATCTTAAACAAAGTTAACTCAAATGAACTTGGTTATGGTGGTTACTACGGTCATTATGGTAGCTATGGAATAAACAGAGAAAAAGATACAAAGTAAAGCCTAAGTTAAGAGGAGAACAAGATGTATTATATTAGAAGAAATAGTAAGTTTTTGTTCTTAGTGACTGATTTAATAGCTTTATCTTTAGCTTATATTTTTAGCTTTGATTTTCAAGAAAAGTCAAAAGATAATTTATACTTTTTTATTGTTATGAATATTATAGGCGTCTTAGTGGCACTTATGTCGGAAGAGTACTGGACGATATCGGAACGTGGGTACCTTAAAGAGCTTAAGACTACGTTCTTATATGTACTCAAGATTGTTTCATTATTCACATTGTTTTTAGTAATGTTTAACCGTAAAGATTTCTTTAATATAATAGAAAGTTTGGAATTGATTATTTATTTGGTTTTGGCATTTATTTTTATTTATTGTGTAAGAACTATTTCTAAAAAAATAAATAATCGATATCGAGATGATAGTCGTAATATTATAATTTTGTCAGAGTTTTGTGATTTAGATACTATTGGAGAGCTTCCTAATAATTACAAAGTACTAGCATATGCAAACAAATCAGATGAATACACGTATAATTCTAAACCTGTAGTACATAATATTTCCGAAATTAGAGATTTTTTATCTCATCATAGAGTTGATGAAATATATGCTAATTTATCATCGCAAACAAGCTTAGTAGAAATTTTTAAGATTTTTGAAATACTCGGTATTCCAACAAAAATCAATATTACACCAATTATAAATGAAGTTGGTGCAAATACGGCCGTTACCTTCCAAGGAGATAATATTTACCTAACATCAGCGATAAAAATAGCAACACTGCGCCAGGTAGTTTTGAAGAGAGTTATGGATATCATACTTTCAATAGTGGGACTATTGTTGACTATTGTTGTTGGTTTAATAATACTACCAATAGTGAAAAAACAAGCGCCAGGGCCACTTATTTTCACACAAACAAGGATAGGGCAAAATGGTAAAAAATTCAAAATATACAAATTTAGAAGTATGTATATGGATGCAGAGGAAAGGAAAGCAAAGTTACTTAGCCAAAATGAGCTAGAGACGACTTTAATGTTTAAGATGGAAAATGATCCAAGGGTGTTTCCATTTGGACAAAAACTTCGTGATTGGTCGTTGGACGAGCTTCCACAATTTATTAATGTTCTTAAGGGGGATATGAGTGTTGTGGGAACGAGACCTCCAACAGTTGATGAATATACGCAGTATGATCTTCACCATTTTAAACGTATGCAGGTGAAACCTGGTATTACAGGGATGTGGCAGGTTAACGGAAGAAGTAACATTCTTGATTTTGAAGAAGTAGTTAAATTAGATATGAAATATATTGAAAATTGGTCATTGAGATTGGACATAAAGATTATATTTAAAACTATAATGGTTGTCCTGAAAAGAGAAGGAAGTAAATAATAAAGGGAAAAGTAAACAAATAGGGAGTGGAGTGCTACGTAAAAGTATACTTTATAAAGTATTATGGAGAGAACTTAGATGAAGCGGTTTATTGATTTCAAGATTGTTTGATAAAAGCTCCTTTGCAATCTAATAAACGGTGCGGAGGCGACTCTAGAAAATCGATTTCTATGAAAGTACGATTTTTGAGTCGCTTATGTCACTGCTCCTCATAAAAAAAAAGACTGTGTTTCGTCGCCAAACTAAAACACAGACTAATATAAGTGAATATGTGTATATTAACATAAAAATTGATAA
This sequence comes from uncultured Gemella sp., assembly GCA_947254465.1. Lineage (GTDB taxonomy): Bacteria > Bacillota > Bacilli > Staphylococcales > Gemellaceae > Gemella. Next base: position 8,227 of record CAMYEU010000065.1, read on the forward strand.
AATGGAAGTGAAAAGATCAAAATGCAACATATTTTTATAGTAGGTTCAAAAGGAATACCAGCCAAATATGGTGGTTTTGAAACATTTGTAGAGAAGTTAACAGAAAATCAAGAAGATAAAAACATACAATATCATGTAGCCTGTACAAAAGAAAATAGTGATAAGTCTGGAATCTGTCTCTTATACACATCTGACGCTGCCGACGATATGCAGTGTGT
>CAMYEU010000066.1 GCA_947254465.1 uncultured Gemella sp.
ACACTGCATATCGTCGGCAGCGTCAGATGTGTATAAGAGACAGCTTCAATATTAGGCGTATATAGCTTGTCTTTTAACGGAACTACTAATTCAATCATATCATTAATTTTATGCGTATTATCAATAACTAGTTCTTCTCTTAATCGTTCATCAAGATAAGAGAATTCTTTTAACATTTCTTCGGTTGTGAGAAATGTAGCCATCGGTTTCAAATCACGTGCACCAGGATTACTTTTCACCGTTAGTCTTAATATTTGGCGATAAACATGTTGATATTTATCTAAATAATAACAATCCCCTGTTGCGACAACAATTTTTTCTTTTTTCTTAGCTAAGTGAATTAATTTTTTCAGAATTTCTTCTAATTCGGCATTATCTGCTATTCTTTCATTTCTTATGAAATTAGCGTAATGATGCTTTGGTTGAATTTCAATATAATCGTAAAAATTAATTATATCCTCTACCTTAGCTTCTTTTGAATTTAGCAATTCTTCAAATACTTCATTATCACCATTACCACTACCAATTAATAAATCTTCACGATATTGTTCTAGTAAACTACGCGGTATCGTAGGTTTAGCAGAATTCAAGTACTTAGTACAACTATATGAAACTAATCTGAATAAATCTTTAAGACCCTTAGCATTCTTTACTAAAATCGAACAAGGAAATGTTCTCGAACGCTTATGTGCAAGCTCCAAGTCAATCTTTTCATCTATTTCATTATGATATTCAATTCCTAATTCATAAAGTTGATCTAGCATTTTTACAAAAATTTCTGCCGTCGCTTTTGTATCGTAAATAGCTCTGTGGTGTTGAACTAAGCGAACTTTGTATAGTTTAGCTAAGTTGCTAAGACCATGTCTTTTCGCTTCTTTATTTTCAGCACGAGAGACGAATAATGTATCTATACTGGCATTATTTTTATTCTCTAAACCTAAGCGCTCAAAACAAGTATCTAAAAATCCAAGATCAAACTTCGCATTGTGGGCTACTAATATGTCATCTTTATCTAACCAATTATAAAAGTTAGTCATTACTTCTTTTTCAAGTGGAGCATCTTTAACATCATCATTAGTAATACTCGTTAGTCTTGTAATAAGTTCTGAAATAGGTCTTTGTGGATTAATATAGCTTTCAAAACTATCTATTTCAGCTCCATTTTTTACCTTAACCGCCGCAATCTCGATTAATCTATCACGTTCTGCTGAAAGACCCGTAGTCTCAACGTCAAATACAACATACGTAGCATCTTTTAATTTGAGTTCTTTGGGATTTGTCGTAGCAGTAATACTATCATCCATGATAAAAGCATTTAACCCATATATTGGTTTAATATCCTTCCCTTTAGAACTTAAACAAATTTCAGGGTATGCTTGAACACCATACGTATCTGTAAAAGCAATGGCTTCATGTCCCCAATTCATAGCTCGAGATAAATATTCTTTAGCTGAAGAAATACCCTCAAGCTGACTCATCTTCGTATGAGTATTTAACTCAATTCGTTTACGCCCATTATAATTATCTTTTTTCTCTTCTTTATGAGCAACCTCAATAGACTTAGGCTCGATGATTGTGTCTCTTAAATATGGGTCATTACTTACAGCCCCATGAATTTTAAGCCATTGACCTTTTTTGATTCCTTTTACTAGGTCGATTAATTCATTCTTACGTTTATTTTGAAATTTTGAATTAGGATTATTACCAAATAATCTTAGTATTATAGAATCACTATAATCTGTAAGCTTTAAACGATACTGGCTAGACCCATTTCTATGAACAATCTCTTCAGTCCCAAAAACCTGAGCCATTATAGTTACATCTCCGGCATAACCAACAACATCCTTGATTTCTACGATGTCCTCATCGCGAATTTCTTGCCCATATCGAGTTCCACCACCGCCTCCAAAGGCAACAAATTTTCTTTCAGGTTCCTTTGGTTTTCTCTCGGCCTCTTTTTTCTCTATTTCCTCTAACTTAACGATTTCCTGGGAAATTTTTTCTTCTTGACTCACAAGTACCGCTTCAACATCAGTTTTAGAAAAATTAGGAATAATGTCTTTAATTTCAATACCTAAATTTGCATAACTACTTATTATTTGTTGTTTTCGTTCATTAATAAAATTATTCCAGATAGATGGAGCCATTATCTTCATAGTTAAAACACTATTGTTAACTTCAACTTCACTAAATAAAATACTCTCCATTAGAACTTGAGAAATCTCTGAGAAATTTTCTAATATTACATATTTCCAAAATTCTTTTATTTGCTCATCTGTAACTACCTCACTAACTTTCAAACGATAATTAACAATATAATCACCTAAGAAATTTTCTCGCAATTTCTGAATAAGTAATGTTAATTCTTCTACTGAAGGTAAACTTTCTCCACTAAAATTAAACGTCCAAATCTTATTCTTATTATCTTTTTCTATATTATCTAAAGAATAATTTATGAATTTTGAATTGGATAACTGTTCTTCTAATTCTAATGTTTTAACTAATAAAGAAAAATGTTTATTACTCATGATTCCTCCTACTTTTTATATAACTGACTATATTTTCATTAATTTCTAAGTACCTCTCTAATCTACCATTAAAGAGAAAAATTAATTTCCACAATAATTCTAATAACTTCTATTAAACATAAAAAATTCATTCATCTTAATTCTATATAAAGATAAAATGAATTGACTTATCATACAATTTTTTAATATATTTTCTATAAACAAGAATATATTATACATAACTAAATTATACTAAAAATACCAACTAAAAACAAATGGTTATTTTCTTAACAACTATTTATTTTTAATTGGCATTCATTAGTTTTTTTATTATTTATAAAATGCTTCTACTTTAGCTAACACATCAGCAACTTGTGTATCAACTTTTTCTAAAGTTTTTCTTTCCTTAACTTCAACTATTCCTTCTCCAGCTTTTTTCCCAACAACTACTTGTAATGGAATACCGATAAGATCAGCATCGTTAAATTTAACACCAGCACGTTCTGCTCTATCATCATAAAGAACTTCGTAGCCAGCTGCTGTTAGTTGCTCATATAGTTCCTCACTAAGTTTAACTTGTTCTTCTTTCTTAACATCAACGCATACTAGATGAACTTGATACGGAGCCACTTCTTTAGGCCAAATAATACCTTTTTCATCACTATGTTGTTCAATAATTGCTGAAATAACACGAGTAACTCCAATACCATAGCATCCCATGTAAAAATGATTTGCACGACCATTTGCATCTAAGTAAGTAATATCCATAGATTCAGAATATCCTTTACCAAGTTCGAATACTTGCCCTACTTCAATACCTTTAGCAAATTTAATTGGTCCTGATAAATCCTCAGCTAAATCTCCTTCTTCAATCATACGAAGATCATAGTGAGCTTCTATTTCATAATCACCTGGATTTACATTAATATAGTGGAAGCCTTTTTTATTTGCTCCACAACTGTGATTATACATATATTTAATAGCATTATCACCGATTACTCTACAATTTTTAATTCCGAATGGTCCCATGTAACCTACTACTCCACCCATAACTTCTTCAATTTCTTGTTCTGTTGCCATTTCAACTTCTGAAGTTCCTGTAGCTTTCATGAATTTAATATCATTAAGTTGATCATTACCACGCATAAGAACTAAATAGAATTCTCCATCAGCTTTCAAAGCTAATGCTTTCATTGCACGGTTAACTTCCACTCCACAATATGCAGCAATATCATCAATTGTTTGTTGATTTGGAGTTTCTAATAAACTACGTTCTTTTTTCTCGAAACCTGTAGGCATAGTGTAGTTTTGTTCTACTACCGCCGCAGTTTCAATATTTGCTGCATAGTCACTCTCTTCAGTGTATGCAATAGTATCTTCCCCAACTTCTGCTAATGCTTGGAATTCATGAGTATAACTTCCTCCAATATTACCTGAGTCAGCTTTTACCGCACGATATTTAAGTTCAAATCTATCAAAAATATTACTGTATGCTTGATAATAATCTTTATATGTTTCTCTTAATGATTCTGGAGAATCATGGAAAGAATAACCATCTTTCATAATGAACTCTTTACAACGTAATAAACCTAAACGTGGACGAATTTCATCACGAAATTTAGTTTGAATTTGGTACAAGTTTACTGGAAGTTGTTTATATGAAGTTACCATATTACTAACTGTTTGACAGATAATTTCTTCTGCTGTTGGACTTAATGCATATCCTGCATTTTTTCTATCAGTAACACGAATTAATTCGTCTCCCATCTTATTCCAACGACCAGATTTTTTCCAATATTCATCTGATTGTAAAATTGGCATTAATAATTCTACAGCGCCAATTTTTTCATGTTCTTCTCTTATTACTTTTTCAATTTTTTGAATTACTCTTGTAGCCAAGGGAAGATGAGTATAAACTCCTGCAGATACCTGCTTCACCATCCCCGCTTTGATAAGCAACTTATGACTTGTTGCTTCTGCAGAGGATGGTACTTCTCTTGTTGTTGGAATAAATGTTCTTGATTGTCTCATAACAATACCACCTCTCATTTTTAAAATTAACTATATTATACCACAAATCTATTATTTTTTTTCAAATAATTTCATTTTTTTATAAATATATACTTAACCTTTCTTTAATTAATTCAAATCCAATTTTTTCTAAGATACCTAATTTTTAAACAGCCAGCTCCTACTATATCGAATTTTGATATCTATGATATAACTTTTCTTTAGTCATAAAATGACAAAAATATAAATATTTTATAAATTAATAATATAATAATTTAATATTCTTCTTACCTACCTAGCATTTCACTTTAACTCATTAATTTAATATTTTTAAAAAATATATTGTTTTTGATTATTACCAATTTAATTTTCGCTAATAATATAGTATAATATATAGGATAATTATTTATGGAGGGATATATGTTTAATTATCCTAATAAGAAAAGTAATTTCATTCAAAAAACAAAATATTCTAATCGTGGTATGGAACTCGAGGAAGATATAAATTTTGCGAATAAATATTACTTAAATAATGATATTGCAGTTATTCATAAAAAACCTATTCCTATTCAAATTGTAGATGTTAATTATCCTAATAGAGCGAGTGCTATGATTACAAAAGCATTTTATAAAACTCCTTCTACTACGGATTACAATGGTCTTTGGAATGGAAAATATATTGATTTTGAGGCTAAAGAAACTAATTCAGCTACATCATTTTCTTTAAATAATATTCATAAGCATCAAATAGAACATATGCAAAAAATTTTAAATCATGGTGGAATAACTTTTATTATAGTTAGATTTAAAAAAATCGATAAAACTTTCTTACTTCCATTTAAGAGATTCGTATTCTTCTTTAATCGGGCTCAAACGGGAGGAAGAAAGTCAATAAAACTTAGTGAATTTGAAGCAACTGCATTTGAATTATCATTTAACTACAAAATAAGATTAGATTATATAACTATTATAAAAAATAATGAAAGTGAGTTTTAATAATAAATGAAAACTTTATTCAAATATATTAGTTCTATCTTTTTTTCAATATGCTTAGTATTATTCTTTACCATTTTAATACTGTTTGCAAAAGAATTAAAGGATGTTCCAGATATTACTCAGGCTAATTTACAAGATCCTTTATCATCTGAAATTTATGATAAAAATCTTAATTTAATAGCTACCGTTGGTGCTGAAAAAAGAGAATATGTATCAATAAATGATATTCCAAAAAATATCACAGATGCTGTCCTTTCTACAGAAGACACAAGATTCCAATCACATATAGGTATCGATCCTATTCGTCTTATCAAAGCACTCCTTGTAAATATTCGTTCTAATTCTGCACAACAAGGTGCAAGTACAATAACACAACAAGTAGTAAAAAATTCATTACTAACATCTGATAAATCATTACAACGTAAAATTCAAGAAGCATATCTTTCTCTTAAGTTAGAAAACAGATATTCTAAAGATGATATATTAGAGATGTATATGAATAAAATATATTATTCTGATGGACAATACGGTATTAAAACAGCAGCCAAATACTTTTATAATAAAGAGTTAAATCAATTAACACTACCTCAGGTTGCTCTCTTAACTGGTATACCTCAGCAACCAATCCTATATAATCCTTATGATTATCCTGAACAAGCAAAGGAGCGTAGGGACACAGTCTTATACGCACTTCTTAATAATGATAAAATTACAGAAGACGAATACAACAATGCACTTAACACTCCTATAATGGAGGGAATCGTTGAAAAAACAAAAGAAGAGCGTGCAAATCAGCATACTTATAACCCTAAGTATGCTGCATATATCGATCAAATAACAAAAGAATTAAAAGAAAATCAAAATTTTGAAAATATTAAAGATCCCCTTTCAATGGGATTAAAAATCTATACTAATTTAAATCCAGAATTACAAACATATGTTCAAAACATGCTAGATAATCAAAGTACTCCTATGAAACCTCATGCTTCTCAAGCTGCTATATCAGTCCTTAATACGAAGACCGGACTTATAGAAGCAATTGGTGGTGGAAAAAATTACAAAGCTGGAGGATATAATTATGCAGTTGATGCCCGTGTTCAACCCGGTTCATCTATTAAACCAATAATTGATTACGCTCCTGGTATTGAATACTACGGATGGGATGCCCAAACTACATTCTCAGATACACCTTATCAAATTGCGGGAACTAATTTCTTTATTCAAAACTGGGATAGACTTTACCATGGAACAGTTTCTATGAGTAGAGCTTTATCTTGGTCTTACAACATTCCTGCTGTTCGTGCCTTTGAAACAGTCGGGTATGAAAGAGCTAAATACTTCGCTGAGAAACTTGGTATCCCTGTAACAAAAGATGAACCAACTACAGCAATTGGAGGAAACGTTGATGGTGTTTCTCCAACTCAAATGGCTGGTGCCTTCGCATCATTTGGTAACAAAGGATACTATAATAAACCTTCTACAATTGTTAAAATTTTTAATGCCAATGGTAAAGAACTACCAAATATCAAAAATGAACCTGTTAAAGCTATGTCAGAAGAAACTGCATATTTAATAACAAATGTATTAAAAGGTGTTCTAACTAGTAATGGTACTTCTCCAAACGGAAAAGTAGATAATTTCGATATGGCCGGTAAATCTGGTTCAAGTACATTCGATGACTCTGCTTACTATAATTTTGGAATAGATGTTGCAAATTCTACTAAAGACAGTTGGATGATTGGTTATACAACCGATTATACAGTGTCTGTTTGGCAAGGTGCAGATGTGCTAGACTCCGCTGCAAAAGCTCTATCATCAGAACAAGCACAAACTACACAAGTAATCATGGCTGATGTAATGAAAAAAGTGTCAGGTAATAAAATTCCCACATCATTTGAAAAACCTGCAGGGATTGAAATGAAAAATGGTGTCGAGTATGCTAAAGAAAGAAATACAGAAACTGACTACATGTATGCTGGTACTGATAGAGATGCGGTTTATCAAGCTGCTATTGCTTCAAAACAGCGTGATACTCGTTCAGCTCTTACAACAGTTTTCAATTCATTAACGAATTCTGCATCAGCTACGACTAGAAACACTAATAATAACTCTCAAAGTCAGGTATCTTCAAGAAACGCAACTAATGATTCTACTCGTACTAGTACTAATAGAACAGTAAATAGAAATACAAGATAATAAGGACCACTCCTGAAAAGGGGTGGTTTTCTCTTAGGGTATAACAGCACATTTGTTCGTTCAAGCACTATTGTATTTTGATGCCCGCTACCCGTTAAATGGGGTTATTTACTTTTTCTTATTTCCACTAAGTTTAACATTATTTTTAAAATAATGGCTATTTATCAACGAATCGTAAAGCACCCATTCCATTTTCCTCTTACGAAGCTTTAGTATAATCGCATTAGATTTCCCTTCTTTTTTTGGTGAATAACCAACGTCTAATGGTACAATTTGTTTTGACATTTTATCTTCCTCCATTTTTTCTTTTATGTTTGTATTTTTGTTTCAAAGGTAGATACCTCGTTATTGGACGCTTACGACGCTTACAATCAATTTGACAAAGAACCAAAAAAGCCCTCGAAAAATATCGAGGGCTTTCGACTATACTTAAAGATTTATTATAAACTTTAAATTAGTTTTTGTCGTTTTTACGACGTCTTGCTGCTGCAAGTAATCCACCTAGGATTCCTAATCCTAATCCTGCTAATCCAGTATTAGTTTCAGTTGTACCTGTGTTAGCTAAACGTTTTGTTGGTTCAGCTGGTTTTGTTGGTACATTTGGTGTTACCTTACCTGGTGTTACTACTGGAACTTCTACAGCTGGTTTTCCTGGTTCTGTAATCTTACCTGTTCCTGGTACTTTACCTTCTGGTAA
>CAMYEU010000067.1 GCA_947254465.1 uncultured Gemella sp.
AAATTAAAACAGTTGTTGAAGATCTTAAAGCTGGAAAAGCAACAGTTGCAGCAGATGCAGCAGGTGTAGCAGATAAAGCTAATATTGACGGAGAACTTTAATTTTAGAAAATTTATGAAAAAGGCTAGCAGATGCTAGTCTTTTTTTATTAAAGGCTTTAGCCAGTTGAGGAGGCGAAGTCTCCGAAACAAAAAACCACCCGCTATGCGGGTGCGAGATAAAAGTTAAACAATTGAAAAATCATCCTTTCTTGATAAAATAAGAGTAGTTCAAGCTCTAAAATAAAGAAAGGATGATTTTAATTATGGCAAATAAATATAATAGTTTATCGCATACAAAGTGGTTATGTAAATACCATATTGTATTTATACCTAAGTATAGATGAAAAATAGAATTTAATCAATACAAACGAGATATAGTAGATATAATAAAAAGGTTATGTAAGTATAAAGGAGTGGAAATAATAGAAGGACATATAATGTCAGATCATATACATTTGCTGTTATCAATACCACCCAAATATAGTGTATCAAGTTTTATGGGATATTTGAAAGGGAAAAGTTCACTGATGATATTTGATATGCATTCAAACTTGAAATACAAGTATGGAAATAGAAAGTTTTGGGCAGAAGGATACTATGTAAGTACTGTAGGATTAAATGAAAGTACAATAAGAAAATATATCAGAGAACAAGAATCGCATGACATTGCAATTGACAAACTGATAACAAAAGAATATACAAATCCATTTGGAAATAAGAAAAAATAGATAAACCAGTTTAATGGAGAGTGGGCGTCAAAATACAATAGGGCTTGAACGAATGTGAAAGCCAGCGCCTTGAGGTGCGTGTTAGTAACAAAGGGTTATACCCGAAGAGAAAACCACCCCTTTTCAGGGGTGGTCATTATTTTTTTAATAGTTTCACTTTATTTTACAACTCATCATAGAAAAAATAGTATTAAAAAATTCATATGATAATTATTATTATGTTAACGTTTAAATGAGTATGTTTTTGATATATATAAAACGAATACACTGTTATTATTATTAAACTTGCAGTATTGTTAACTAATGTTAAATATATATAAAAAAATACCTTAAAAAGCTATACTACTTTGTCAAAATATATTATAATATATAGTATGTAAGAATATATAAAAGAGAGGTAAAGATATGTACGCTATAGAAATGCTAAACATAACTAAAAAGTTTGGCGACTTCTACGCAAATAAAGATATCACTATTCAAGTAAAGAATAATGAAATTCATGCCTTACTTGGTGAAAATGGTGCTGGAAAATCTACGTTGATGTCGGTTCTTTTTGGTATGTACCATCAAGAAGCCGGTGTTATTAAGTTGAATGGTGCGGAAGTTGATATTAAAGATCCTAAGCATGCGAATAAACTAGGGATTGGTATGGTACACCAACACTTTAAACTTATTAAAAACTTTACAGTTGCTGAAAACATCATTTTAGGTATGGAAGAAGTAAAAGGTGGAAAAATTGATTTAGATAGTGCGGCTGAAAAAATCAGTGATTTATCTAAAAAGTATGGTTTAGAAGTTGATCCTAAAGCACTAGTTGGAGATATTAGTGTAGGGATGCAACAAAGGGTAGAAATCCTAAAAATGTTATATAGAGATGCCAACATCTTAATTTTTGACGAACCAACGGCGGTTTTAACTCCAGCTGAGATTAAAGAATTCTTAGCTATTCTTAAAAATCTTCAAGCAGAAGGAAAAACTATCTTATTAATCACTCACAAACTTAACGAGATTATGGCAGTTGCAAATCGTTGTAGTATTATTCGCCGTGGTGAGTACTTTGGAACTGTTGAAATAGCAGAAACTACAAAAGAACAATTAGCTAGTCTTATGATTGGTAAAGACTTAGAGATTATAAAATATGAACGTTCTAGAGACGGGAAGAAAAATATTCTTGAAGTTTCAGGTGTTTATGCTGATACTTCTGAGAAAAAAGACATTCTTCATGACTTCAACTTAAATGTACGTGAACGTGAAATTCTAGGTATCGCAGGGGTTGATGGAAATGGTCAACAACAATTTGTAGAAGTACTAAATGCTTTACTTAAAGAAACAAAAGGGAAAATTATTTTCGACGGAAAAGAAATCAATTCATTATCTACTGCAAAACGAAAAGAACTAGGGCTTGAAATTATTGCAGAAGATAGACACAAAGATGGTCTTGTACTGGACTTTAGTGTTGAAGAAAACTCAGTTTTAGAAAACTATTACACAGAAAAATTTTCTAACCGTGGATTCTTGAAGAAAAATGTTATCTCTAAATTTGCGAAAGAAATCTGTGAAAAATACGATGTTCGTAAAGCTGGAGATGAGACGATTTCTGCACGTAGTATGAGTGGTGGTAACCAACAAAAACTTATCATCGGGCGTGCTTTAGAATTACATCCGAAATTATTAGTTACAACACAACCTACTCGTGGACTTGATGTTGGAGCTATCAATGGTATTCATAAAATGCTAATCGACTACCGTGATAAAGGTAATGGTGTACTTTTAATTTCATTTGACTTAGATGAAATCTTAACATTATCTGATAGAATTGCAGTTATTCACAATGGTAATATTATTGATATCGTGGATAATGATGAGAATGTAACAAAAGAACAACTTGGTCTGCTTATGGCAGGGGTTAAGAAGTAGAGAGGAGAACGTATGTTAAAAAAAGTTTTAACTAATGCGGTGCTACCGATATTAGCTTCATTTATTATTGGGGCGATTCTTATTTCAGCGATAGGGGCAGCACCAGGAGATGTGTTTGGAGTAATTGGAGATATTTTCTCAGACTCAAACAGTATAGCTGAAATTTTCGTATCAACAATTCCACTTATTTGTACTGGATTATCTGTTGCGTTTGCCTTCAGAACAGGTTTATTCAACATCGGTGCAGAAGGTCAATTCATTATGGGCGGTCTTTTCGCTGGGCTTGTTGCGATTAAAATGGAAGGTATGAACTTCTATTTAGTATTAATTACTAGTATTTTAGTTGGGATTGTAGTAGGTGGTCTTTGGGCTGCTATTGCAGGTTACTTAAAAGCTAGATTCAATATTAGTGAAGTAGTTGTAACAATCATGTTAAACTACACAGCTTTATATTTTGTACAATTTGCTGTACCTAAATATATTAAAGGAACTAATGATATCATTTCTAAACCTATCGTTTCAGCTGATGGAACAGGATACTTACAAAATAGTTTAGTAGAAGGTATTTTCAACAACTATCGTTTAGGAACAGATTTATTCTTAGCTATCTTTAGTGTTATTATTTTCTATATCGTTATGGAAAAAACAGTATTCGGATATGAATTACGTTCTGTAGGATTTAACCCGAATGCATCAAAATTCGTAGGTATGAAAGTTAACAGAAATACTGTATTATCTATGGCTATTTCAGGAGCTTTCGCCGGTCTAGGTGGAGCACTTTACAACATGGGACCTGTAGGACAAGTAGTTGCAGGTTCAACATTCCAAGGATTTGGATACATGGGAATCGCGGTTGCTTTAATCGGAGCTAACACTGCGTTAGGATCACTATTAGGAGCATTATTATTCGGATTCCTAGGAGTATTAACTCCACAATTATCATTCATCGGTATTCCAAAAGATATTGCGAATATTTTAATCGGATTAATCGTATTATTCGTTGCAGCTAAAGCTATCTTTGATAACAAGTTGCTTGATAAATTATTTAGTAGTAAGAAACAGAAAGGAGACAAATAGATGGATACAGTATTATCACTATTAGACTCAATGTTACAATATACTGCACCTATTCTTATAGCTGCCATCGGTGGTTTCTATTCAGAAAAAAGTGGGGTTGTTAACATTGCCCTTGACGGTTTCGTAATTTTTGGATCATTCGTTGCATCACTATTAGCATTATCAGTGTTCGATGGATCTCCATCATTATTCCAATTAGTAATTTGTTTAGTTGTTGCGACACTTGCTGGTGGTTTAATGTCATTAATCCACGCATATATCAGTATCAACTTAAAAGCTGACCAAGTTATCTCAGGTACAGCGATTAACTTAATTACACCAGCTATAGCATTATTCTTAGTTAACCACTTTAATGGTACATATGAATTATTATTAGCAAGTGGTTTCCCAAGATATACAGTATTTGGTAAATTTACTATTTATCCAACAGTATTTATAGCTATAATCCTGGTAATTGTAACATATTATGTAATTTACAAACGTCCATTCGGATTACGTCTACGTTCTGTAGGGGAAAACCCACAGGCGAGTGATTCACTTGGATTAAACGTATTTAAATACCGTTACATTGGGGTATTTATCTCAGGATGTTTAGCAGGATTAGCTGGAGCTATCATTGCAACTACATTCTCTCAAGGATTTAACGCAGCAATTACAGTATACGGATTCGGATACTTAGCATTAGCGGCATTAATCTTTGGTAAGTATAACCCAATTACAATCACATTAGCTTCGTTATTCTTCGGAGGAACAAAAGTATTCGCTGAGAAAGTTTCTATCTTAGCACCAGACCTACCAATTCCGGTATCATTCTGGAATATGTTCCCATTCGTAGCTACAATCATTGCACTTATCGTATTTTCTAAGAAAACTGCTACTCCAGAAGCACTTGGTATTCCATACGATAAAGGTTTAAGATAATAAATACAGTAGTCTTTGAAACTTATAGGTTTCAAGGGCTACTTTTTTATTATTAATATATGGTATAATATAGATATGTAAAATAAAGGAGATGTATTTATGAATAAAAAGTTATTAATGTTGCTTACGATTGGAGCGCTAGTTATAACAGGTTGTACAGGAAAAGGAAGTTCAAAAACTTCTGATCAGAAAAATAGCCCAGAGCAGAAAGAAAATAAAATAGAAAATAGACAGGAAAATGCAGAAAAAAAAGAAGGTAAAGAGGAAATCCCTAAAGCAATAAAAGAGTTTAGACATGATTTAATAGCAGTAGAAAGATTAGCTAATTTAGTTGCTGTTTCAGGAAATGATTTATCAAGGTTAAATAAGCAGACAAATTTATTAGCGTGGATTACTCAACATAAATCTACAGAATTTAATTCACCGGGAGGTGTCTTATTGGCTAAAGTTTCAATACAAGATTTTGTTGATGTAGTTAATGAATTTTCAGATAAAACATATTCTAAAGAAGAAGCGTTAAAGCTATTGCAAAGTCCAACATTTAGAAAGTATGATAGCAAATCTTCGGCAACGACTACATTCCCTAAAGATGGTGAGATATATTACTATAAAGGTGATGATACACTCGTATTTGCGTCTATTGAAAAAGGTCATAACTATCCACAAGAATTAGATAAAAAAGAAAACTGGAAAATAGAAGGGGATAGCATAAAAATTAATGTGCTAGATGCTATGACAAAAACAAAAATTTCAACAATAACATTGAAATTAAATAATAAAAATTATACAGGTGGACACAGTAAGTCTAAATATTATGTTGCTGAAGTAAAAAGTGAGTAATTAAAAATAGAAAAGTATTTTTATTAACTTTTAAAATGAATATAATTTTTATATTGCTACAATAATAAAAGAATTCAATAAAAGAGGATGTTTCCTGTATTATACAGGGTAACATCCTCTTTTTTTAAAAATATATTTGTGTTAAGAATTTTTTATATGTAGTATTTTTTCTATGAATTATAAATTGATATACAGTAAGTACTATCGAATCCATTCTCCGTTATAGTTTACATGATAACCATCTGGTGTCATTGTCTTTATAAATTGTTTTAAAAGAAATATTTTTAATATTTTTTTCGGATTTATAAGTAGTTACTTTAGTTCCACGTCTAACAATTTTACCAACTTTTAATTCATAATATGATTTTGTTTCTAATTCAGTATAATCTGAACTTGTAAGTGATGATGAGTAGTTGTAAGGTGAATAGTTATAAGGCGAGTAATAACTAGCAAATGAAGTATTAGGAGTGGTTGTTATTGATACCCCAGTCATTCCAAGAGAAACTGAAGCAACTCTAATAGCTAGTTTTCTTATTGAGAAAATTTTTTAATATATATCCGTTCATTTATAGATACTTTCGTTTTACGATATTTTAGATAATAATACAAGGTGTAAAAGATGGATAGCTTTTTAAATTGTGAACAATTAGTCTTATAGCAATAAATATTTGTGGTGATTTAAATATATCTTATTGATAAACTATAAATTTTAACACTTAATAAGAATTTTTGATTTTTTGTTTTTTAATCATAAATAAAAAGCTTCATTAGTTAACATAAGGTTCATGTAATTACTTCAGTCTTATAAGTAATCTATAAAACTACAGAAAAGAATTATAGATTGTAGAAATTCTTTATGAGTTCTAAAATAATTTCAAAGAAAGTAATTGTTTATTGGTTATATAATGTTATAATTATAGCAATAACAAAAAAGGAGAATTAGTTTGTGAATAAAGTTAAGAATTTTTTGAAGGATTTGAGAAGTAGTAAAAGTTTTAAAGAAACTCTAGATATAATTGTAGATTTTAGAGCTAGTAATGGAGAAATGAATATACCTGAAATTATTGAGATGGTAAATATAATATCAGAAAATAGACAAGTATTTGGAGTTCTTAGGCCATGGGATAATGAGAAGTTTATCAAGAATAATGAGGTAAGAGAGTTTATTTCTAAGTATGTAGATATATTGATAAAAAACAAAAAGGACTTAAATCAAGATACTTTAAATAATTTAAATAAAGTATTTAGAGCTATTTATTTATCATATTTAAGAGCCGAGAATAATAAAGAAGACGTCTATTTGTATCATGGAAATAGTGTAATTACATCATTAAGTTTTATTTTAAATAAAAAATTATTTTCTAGGAAATATGGGGAAGACAATGCTATTTCTCAAACATTTCAAAAAAGTGATGATAAGGATAAAGAACAAGATATATATAACGATATATTTTTTGATAATTCCGATATAGGTGAAGTTAATATTTGTGCATATGGTCCAATAACGTTTGTTTTTAGTGCAGAGAAAATATTCCAAATAGATAGAGAGATAAAGGTGACAAAGGAAAATCCGATTAAAATAGAAGAAATTAATGATATGTATTTTTCAGGATTATCAGAAATAAAAAAAGAAATAGATGAAGGAAAGTATAAATTTTATAAACAATTTAATTATCATACAACTATTAAAAATTGTGATTATATAGAGTTAACTAAAGAAAATCTAAAATACATAATTATTGAAAATTGTGAGAATCAAGATGAAGTTATTCAATTGAGTAAGGAATATAAAGTTCATTTGTCAATAGAATTAAAGAAAATGTTTGAGAGAGCATTAAATAATGTAAATTTAAATGAAGTAGAAGTATGTATAAGGAATTTTAGAGAAAATAAATTTATTCCAAATATGGCAACTGATATAGAAGAATTGTGGTCGAGTGATTTAGAGGTTTTGTTTAGAAAAGATAAGTAGTTATATATGAAATGAATCTGATAAAAAGACCCCATCAATAATTTTTGATAGAGTCTTTTTGGAGACACTTTGGAGATAATCCAAAGTGTTTTAACTTGTTTTTAATCTATATATATATTGTTCTGTGGGCAGTTAGAACTAATAATCTTTTCCTCACTTTGTTCGTTAAGATTAAAGTTCTTGTTGCATACGCTGTACCTAAGAATTATGTCGTCGTTAAACTCCTAATAATTCAAATGTACACCGCATTATTCCCATTCGATAGAGGAAGAATCTATCCTGAGTGGTTGGTATCATAGGAAGTATTGATTTTATTTTTTATATTGGCAGGGGAAATGGCAGGGTATAAAAAGTATAATTATTTAGTAAAAAGTGTTGATATATTAGTATTTATAAATAGTTGATTATGATAGTTTAATTTGATATAATCAAAACTGGAGAGAGAAGTTAGGGGGCATTAGTCCCCGATAAAGATGGTGGCTACTTCAATATGAAAGGGGATGGTGCTATGCTCGCATACACTAAAATCTTGACGAAAGGAGTAGCAAATTGTCAGCTTACGAAATTGTACAGACGATTATTGGAATAAATCTATTGATTGTTTCAGTAGTTAGTGCATGTATTGTAGCATTAAAAAAAGACAATAAAAAATAACCATCTTTATACTTTGGCTAGGTAAGATGGTTATATAAAACTATTTCACGAGCCACCGTCTTTAAAACGGCTCTCTCTTTTCATAATTTTATTTTATCATAAACATAATTTAATTGCAATGATTTTGTCAGATTGCAATTGTACAGACGATTATTGGAATAAATCTATTGATTGTTTCAGTAGTTAGTGCA
>CAMYEU010000068.1 GCA_947254465.1 uncultured Gemella sp.
ACACTGCATATCGTCGGCAGCGTCAGATGTGTATAAGAGACAGGTTTATAACACTCAAGTCCATGGGGCAGATGTTCGTATTGTTGAATCGGAAGATAATGTTGCTGAAAATGGGGAAGAAGCGGATGGTTTAATTACTAATCTTAAAAATACACCGTTGTTGATTTTTACAGCGGACTGTGTACCTATAGTTTTTTATGATAAAAAGCAAGGTGTTGTTGCCTTAGCTCATGCAGGATGGCGTGGGACATACGGAAATATTGCCGGGGAAATGGTAAATATCATGATAAATAAATATAATTGTAAGGTAGAAGATATTAAGACCATTATAGGTCCATCGGTTAGTGTTGCTAATTATGAAGTTTCTTATGATCTTATTGAGAAATTTGCCGTCTTAGAAGTAGAAGGTTATTATAAAGAAATCGATGGTAAATATTATTTAGATTTATGGAAATTGAATAAAGAATTATTGAAAAAATGTGGTATACTAGAAGATAATATTAAAATTATTGATTTCTGTACGATAAGAGATAATGATAAATTCTTCTCATATAGGTTGGATAATGCTACTTCAAAACGTATTGGAACAATGATTCAATTAGATTAAATTCACGTAGAATAGAGGAAATTATATTGGAAAAAGATATTAAATTAGTAGAACAAGTAGCTACATTTAAAAGATTGCCGAAAAGTGATAGTAGATGGCGTGTAGCATTTTATTATATAGCGAAAGAATTCTGGGATTTAGAAGAGGTTTTTGTGATAATCGATAAAGCTCTTTATGAAGAACAAGGCCTAAAAATTCCAGTTTTTAGAGAGTATAAAGAAGCGGAAGGATTCCAGATTTTTTCTAGTTATATAAAAGCGAAGGAATTCGTAGAAAAGCAAGGTGATTTATTCGTTACTGGGAGTGGTGAAAAACTTATCGGTAGAATTCGTCAGGGTGCATTCAGAGAGGTTTTCGTTCCGTTTTTTGCTGAACAGAACTTCAACTATTTACTAAATGAAGATGAAGCGCTATTTGCTGATACTTTTAAGCGACTTCTTGCGGTTATGGAAGCCAGTGAGAACTATATTGTAGATCAAGAACAAGAAGATATGCTTAAAGCAGGTGATGTTCAAGGATTCTTCGCAGATATTTGTAAAAAATATATAGTATTAGTATAAAAAAACTTCAAACATATCACAAGGTATGTTTGAAGTTTTCGATTATTTTTCTCGGAAGTAATTTATACTATAGGCTATGACTGCAAAGAATATTATAATATATAGTGTATAGCTAGTGTATTTTGTAATTTCTAAGACATTAATTAAATAACTTTGCACTGTGAATGGAATAAATAGTGCTAATATTATTGAAACTAATTTTTCTTTTCTAAATACAATAATAAGTAATATAAAAACTAGAAGTGTTATTACGAAGTATATAGCTCTAGGGATGTTTATATAATATCCATCTGGACTAGGAAATGGATTATAGTAAAAGAATATTACTGCAGATAGTACTAATACCAAAATAATACCATTTCTTTCGTTATCTGTAATTTTGAGAATGTCTTTTATTAATAACAGGTACCCCAGAAGAAGCCATAGAAGTAATACTATAAATGTTATCGTCAAATTAATAATGTTTAGTTGTTTTGTCAGATCGAAATTAATTTTAAATGTGTACAAAAATGTAAAAACTAATACAAGTATGCTTAATAATATAGAATATCTTTTTGCTTTCATATTTACCTCATGTTAGGCAACAATCGTTGCAGATTTTTTATTTTTTTCATATAATTTATATATAGAATTATAACATTAAGATGAATTATACACAAGGAGGCAGGTAATGAATAGAATAAAATATAGAAAATTATATTTTTTATTTGCGATATTAGAAGCTTTATTATTAGTAATGATTTCTGGTTGGTATTATTTTTCAGAAAGGAAGATGGGAATGATAAGGCATATATTATTTAGGAATGTTTATAAATTTCCGAAATATTTCACTGATTTTAATATAAAATTACTGATAGCAATTTTTATAGTATTCTTAATAATTCAACTTAGATTATTTATTCGTACAAAAAAATATGTATTTAGTCTTATATTAAATATATTGTTTGTTAGTTTTTCAATATTTTTTATTTTAAAATACAATGCTGATGAAATATTTATATATTATTACTTAATAATATTTTTTGTGTTATTTAATTTAATTAGATTTTTACAGTATTTAATACTGAATCACAAGAAAGAAGAATAGTAGATTAATTAGATGGAATGTATATTAGTATTTAACTATATTTAAATTATTCTTTAAACTTTGTTTAAGTTGATGCTGATATTATAAAAATATAAATAAAAAAAATTTATTCTTAAAATAATTTAAATAAGATTTAAAAGGAGGATTCTTATGGAAAATCAAAATCAAATTAATGATGAGTTTGATAATCAAGAAAATTATGAAGAGGTAGGAAATTCTCAGTTTGATAATTATGAGGACTATAAAGAATTGAGTAATGAACAGGTACCTGTACAGCAGAAAAATAACTATGGGAAATTATTCCTAACGGTCTTTGCAGCGTTTGCTCTTGGAGCTACTAGTGTTTTTGGAGCGCAGGCAGTAATGGGAACTGGAAAAGCTTTAACTTCTTCAGTAACTGCTACAAAAGAAGATAAAGATAATGAAAAAATTACAGTTAATGCTATCTCAAAAGCAAAAGATGCAGTAGTTTCAATCGTGAACTACCAAAGCAATACATCTAATAACCTAGAGTCAATCTTAGGAGGTTCTAGCAAAGCTGGGAATGATTCTGATGATTTAAAAGCAGCTTCTAGTGGAAGTGGAGTTATCTACAAAAAAGTAGGAAATACAGCATATGTTGTTACTAATAATCATGTTGTTAATGGTGCTAAGAAGTTATCTGTTATCTTAAGTGATGGGACTAATGTAAATGCAGAAGTTGTCGGAACTGATGTTTGGACAGATCTTGCAGTATTAAAAATTAGCGGTAATAATGTAACTACAACGATGGACTTTGCTGATAGTGATAAAATCGCAGTTGGTGAAACAGCTTTTGCCATCGGCTCACCTTTAGATGTTAATTTATCTAATACTGTTACAAAAGGAATTGTATCAGCTGTAAATAGACAAATTCCTATGGATGTTGATGGAGATGGTAAAAATGACTGGAACCAAACTGTAATCCAAACGGATGCAGCTATTAATCCGGGTAACAGTGGTGGAGCGCTAATCAATAGTGAAGGTAAACTTATCGGTATTAACGAATCTAAAATTGCTAAAGCAACTGCAAACGTAAGTGCAGAGGGAATTGGATTCGGTATACCTTCAAATGAAGTTAAGCTTATTACTGAGCAGTTAGAACAATCAGGAAGAGTAATCCGTCCCGCTCTAGGGGTGCAATTAGTATCAGTAAATACTATTGATGGTGATACAGTTAGATCTCAATTGAACTATGATGGTAAGCAAGGGGTTGTAATACGTTATGTAGAAAACGGTGCTCCAGCAGCCCAAGCAGGATTAGAAAAATATGATGTCATTACTAAATTAAATGGTGAGGAAGTCAAGGATGTTGCAGCAGTAAGAAAATACTTATTTGAAAAAACAAAAATTGGAGATACTGTAAAAGTAACTTATTACAGAAATGGAAAAGAACAGACAACAAACGTAGTTGTTCAAGCTCTAAATACAAGATAGAATATGTGTGGCTTAAGATGAGGTTTTATCTTAAGTCACTTTTTATTGTTTGAAAAATGTTCGAAATATAATAAGAGAATAATAATGAAAGTTATAAAAAATTATAATATCAAGTTTTTATATTAGAGATATATTAAATCTTTAAATTTAGAATGTTATTTATATAGTTTGAAAAATCTAGAATAAGTTGCCAAAATTAAAAAAATATGTTATTATTAATTTGTAAAATTTTAGAAAAGAATATAGGTGAAAACATGAAAAAAGTAAGAAAAGCGATTATTCCGGCTGCAGGATATGGGACACGTTTCCTTCCTGCGACTAAAGCATTACCGAAAGAGATGTTACCTATTATCGACACTCCTACAATTCAATACATAGTAGAAGAAGCGGTAAAAGCTGGGATTGAAGATATAATTATTGTAACAGGTAAACAAAAAAGAGCTATTGAAGATCACTTTGATAGAAATGTAGAATTAGAAGTTGAATTAGAAAATAAAGGTAAGTTTGCGATGTTAGAGAAAGTTAAGTATCCAACGCAACTTGCTAACATTCACTATGTTCGTCAAAAAGAAATGGCGGGATTAGGAGATGCTATTCTAACTGCTCGTAGTTTTATAGGAGATGAGCCGTTTGCAGTATTGCTAGGTGATGATGTTGTAATTAATGATGAATATCCTGCAATCAAACAACTTATTGATAAAGCAGAAGAAACAGGATGTTCTGTAATCGGGGTTCAAACAGTTCCAGAAGATCAAACTCATAGATACGGTGTTATCGCGCCTAAGGCACAAGATGGGCATCTATATGAAGTTGAAACTTTTGTTGAAAAACCAGCTCCAGGAACAGCGCCATCTAACCAAGCAATTATGGGTAGATATGTTCTTAATCCAGGGATTTTTAAACACTTAGCTAAAAAACAAGTAGGTGTTGGTGGTGAAGTTCAATTAACAGACGCTATCCAAATGTTAAACGAAGAGGAAAATGTTTATGCATATGACTTCCAAGGGAAACGTTATGATGTAGGAGAAACAATTGGATTTGTTAAAACTACTATTGATTTCGCGCTTAAGTCTGATTTGAAAGATGAATTAGTGCCATACTTAAAAGCTAAATTAGAAGAATTAGAATAAGATTAAAGCGATGTAAGTTTTTACATCGCTTTTTTAAGGATTGAGAGAAGGTATGTTATGATTATTGATTATATTGGAATTTATGGAATATGTATTAGAGATAATAAACTTTTATGCATAAGAAAGGAAAGAGGGCCGTACAAAAATAGATTTGATTTGCCTGGAGGTAGCCGAAAAGAAAATGAGGGGCTGATAGAAACCTTAGTTCGAGAATTTAGTGAAGAAACGGGGTATGCAATAGAAAACTACGGGAACTGCAGAGCTTATGATGTCTTTGTAGAGGAAACTAATCGTACAGTGCATCATATTATGGTGTTTTATGATGTTAATGTTAATTTTGAACAGCAAGATGCGATTTCAGAAAAGTTAGAAGATGAACTAAATGATTCTAGTGGAATATGTTGGGTCGACTTGGAAGAATTAGACATAACGAATTCCTCGCCGCTGATTTTAAAGTTGAAACAGGAACTTGGTAATGATGAAACTGTCTTTGAAAAGGTAGTATATAAAAATTGGGAAATATTATAAAAGAACTTATCCATGAAAAAATATGGATAAGTTCTTTTGTTATTATTTATAATCGTTTTTAGCGTCTGGTTTTTGACCTTTATCTTTATTAATATCTACAGGTAAAGTTCCATCTAATTGCCAATCGTTCCAACCACCATCATAGAAGTAAGTGTTAGCGCGACCTGTAAGTTGAGTCATAAACCATGGAACTGCGTTTCGCCATCCTGTACCACAATATAAAGCGATTTTATCTGTTTCTTGGATTCCTTGACCTTTCCATAGATTATAGATTTCTTGAGGATTTCTAAGGGTTCCATCTGGATCGTAGTAGTCATTTACATCTGCTTTAGTTTCTCCAGAGAATCCGAAGATAACCCCTTGAGGTTCACCAGCTTTTTCTATGTAATCATATCCACTAGTTTTACCAGTGTATTCATCCCAAGATCTAATACTTACAAGTTTAAGACCTTCATTTTTAACTTTTTCAGCAACATCTTTAACACGAGAGATATCATATTCTGGGTGAGCAGGAATATTTACTCCGAAGCTAGTTGCTTCTTTTGGAGTATTTACAGTAGTTTCTGTTTCAAAACCTGCATCTTTCCACACTTTAAGTCCACCGTTCATTACGCGAACATCTTTAACACCAGCCTATTTAAGAGCCCAATTTACCCTGAATCCTGCAGATGCATCATCAGAATAAATGATTATAGTTTTATTACTTGTAATACCTTGTTTTAATAAGTTTTTCTTGATTTCTTCAGCTGATCGTAAGTTCCATACAGGCCCATCCTCTATCCAGTCTGTGTTAAAGTGATATGCTCCTTTAATATGTTCTTTATAATTTTTGGCTTTATCACCTTCACCTCATGAAATTTCAAAAATAGCGTAATCATTATTTGTATATGTTTCTGTTTCTTTGCCATCTTGTATATCTTTAACCCACTGAGGTGAAACTAGATTTTGATATTCAGGATAAGATACTAAATTCGTTTTATTTGCATCATTATTTGAAAATTTTTTATAATCATCGAATTTATAAACTTCATAGCCAAGAGAGGCTAGTTTATCAGCAACTTTAGAAGTATTGTCTTTATTGGTATCGTAGACAACTGTTTTTTTCTTTTTATCTAAGCCTTTATCACTAATAAACTTATCTTCTTTATCTTTGTTAACTTTACCAATAAATGATGCACTATATTGAATTGAATTTTTTAAATGGCCACCATTTTTGATTTCATCAACTTTAAAACCATTATAGGCTTCGTCGTTACGTGTATCTATATACTGATACTCGCTATTATTGATATTTTTAGTGAAATCCTCTAAAGAAATAGTTTTAATCTCTTTGTTTACATTAGAACTTGTATGAACATCTTTTGTAGAACAGCCCTGAAATAATTAAACTTGAACTAAGTAAGAGAACTCCTATTTTTTTAAAGTATGTCATATTTATAATATGCGACAATCTGCCGCTTCCTCCCATATTTTTCCAATTTAATTATAATATAAAAAATATGAAAAACAAATACGTTTTAAATTTTTTTTATAATTAATATTTTTAGTTTTATATTGGAAATGGATACAACATTGATTTAAAGATGGTTTATGTAAACTGATAACATATTTCAATTAGACATAAATTGTAAAAATAAAAATTTTAAAAAAATTAGAATTAGAATCCATACATAAAAGTAATCTTTAAAAAAAATAGGATATTTATAAAAAAAAATTTAAATTTAAGTTGATTTTTTAATAAAATAACCGTTTGCAAAAATAACAAAACTGTTATACAATAAATTCAGTAGAAGTTTTAGACTACTGCTTGTAAAGAAATCTTGAGGAAAGGAGGAAAAGGTATGTTAGAGTTTAATGTTGAAAAAATCAATATTCCGCTAAAACAACATGTTGGTGGACCATGTAAAGCTATCGTAAATGTAGGAGATCATGTAAAACGTGGTCAACTTGTCGCAGTACCTAATGGGTTAGGTGCTAATATTCATACTAGTTTATCAGGTGAAGTAGAAGAAGTGAACGATATGGAAATAATCGTTAAATTAGATAAAGAACAAACTGATGATTATGTGAGATTAGAACAAACTGATGACAAATTACAAAAAATCAAAGATGCTGGTATCGTTGGAGTTGGTGGAGCTGGATTCCCAACTGGAATTAAGTTATCTGCACAAATTCCTGGAGGATATGTTATTGCAAATGCAGCAGAATGTGAACCTATTTTAGGTCACAATGTTAAATTTATGGAAGAAAATCCAGAAGCATTAGTACGAGGTTTAAAATATATTTTAGAGTTAACGGGTGCTAAAGAAGGATATATTGCAATAAAAACAAAATATCGTAAAGCACTATTAGCACTAGGGAAAGCTTGTAAAGATGAACCTAATATTAGTATTAAAATATTACCTAATATGTATCCAGCAGGAGATGAGCGTGTTATCGTAAGAGAAACACTAGGTGTTATTTTAAAACCAGGACAATTACCTTTAGAAGCAAATGCTATTATCTCGAATGTAGAAACAATTAAACGTATAGTGGAAGCAATCGAGGAAGATAAACCATTAATAGACAAAGATATCACAGTAGGTGGACGTGTACAAAATCCAAGTATTTTCTTAGATGTACCAATTGGATTACCTATAAGTGTATTTATAGAAAAAGCTGGTGGTTATATTAATCCACATGGTGAAATAGTACGTGGTGGACCATTTACAGGTCGTCCTGCACAAGAAAATGATCCTATTAATAAAACAACAGGTGGATTACTTGTAGCAATGCCATATCCACAAGAAAAAGAAAAAGTAGGAATACTTATTTGTGAATGTGGGGCACAAGAAGAGCGCTTACGTCAAATAGCCGATGGAATGGGTGCAGAAGTAGTATCTGTTCAAATGCTGTCTCTTATACACATCTCCGAGCCCACGAGACATCTCAGGATCTCGT
>CAMYEU010000069.1 GCA_947254465.1 uncultured Gemella sp.
AAAAGAAGATAGCTGAAAAACCATACAAAGTTGTAATGTGTGCAATTATGCGAAAAATGGTTCAAATTGTTTTTGCTGTTCTCAGAAATCAAAAATCATTTGAATTAAGAACACCAGAAGAACATCAAAAACTAATTCGAGAAAAGAGTAAGTTGGTCGCATAAACTATTAAAAGTGTTGCCTCAAAAAATGAAAGTATATGAGGCTTGTTTGCTATGCACATTTTTAAGCTTTGTGACTTGAAAATTTTTTAAAAAATTTTTAAAAATAACTATTGACTTTCTTAGTTGGTCTATTAAAGTTATAAGCGTTAAGCGTGTATTCAATTTTATTAATTATACCGCATTTACTGATGCAAATAAACAATATAAGATAAACTTCAAGGAATATTCCAAAAATCACTTTTAAATAAGGATTTTTATAAGTATAATGAGATAGTGTAAATATTAAGGAAATCATATTCTAAGTTCTTTAATTTCGCATTTACTAAATTTGATTGTAATTATTTTTATTTTGAGGGAGGGGTAATCCATTCTACACAGGGAATTTGCAGAGGAAAATTATTTAGAAGCTATATATATTTTATCTTTGGGAAAAGATGAAGTAAGAAACATGGATCTTGCTGATTACTTAGAGTATAAAAGACCTACTGTTACAAGAATGTTAAAGAAACTTGAAAATAAAGGACTGATTATTTATGGTGAAGATAAAATAATTCGTTTAACAGAGGAGTCAAAAATATTTTGTGAAAAAATGTATGCAAGGCATAAATATTTGACGGATGCATTTATAAGACTTGGAATAGATGAAAAAAAAGCTGAAAACGAAGCTTGTCTTATAGAGCATGTTATTTCTGATGATACTTTTGAAAAATTAAAAAAACATTTCGATTATAATTTATAATAAATAGCATAGATGACTCAATAATGAGATGTCTATGCTATTTTTATCTTTAAAATTATATTTTTAAAAACATCTCAAAGCTATTGATAAAAGTTATCAAATGCTATATAATAATTCTGAGTTAGCCGATACTAACAGAAAACAAATAAAAAGGTGAATTTATGTCAAAAAACTTTGAAATACTAAATAAAGAAATTAATGAAAATAATATAATAGCAAATCTTTTTATATTCCCATTTGCAGGTGGCGGGGTGTCTGCCTTTAGAAAATGGAAAGATGAATTTGAAGATATAAAATTACTTGTTGCCCAATATCCAGGAAGAGAAAACAGGTTTTCTGAAAAGGCTATAAGTGATATTAACATCTTAGTAGATAATCTATTTGAAGATATGAAAGAAAATTTTGATTTTAGAAAACCTTATTATTTATTTGGACACAGTATGGGAACAAAAATAGTTTATGAACTTGCATTAAGAATTAAAAATTCGGATTACATAAATCCAAGAGGAATAATAATATCAGGAGGACGAGCACCATTATATAAAGAACCTCATCCAATTTATCATTTTGATGATGACGGATTTATAGAAGGCTTAAGAAGATATGAAGGAACACCAAAAGAAATTTTAGACAATAAGGATTTAATTTCTATTTTCTTGCCAACACTTAGGGCAGATTTTGTAATAGATGAAGACTATCAAGACACAAAATTTGAGAAATTAGAATCACCTATACTAGGTCTTATGGGAGATAAAGATCAAGAAATGACTTTAGATGAACTTATAAAATGGCAAGATTATACCACAAAAGAATTCACTTATAGATACATCGATGGCAAGCATATGTTTGTCAATACATCTCCTGAAAGTGTCATTAAAGAGATAAAAGAGTTTATAAAAGTAAATGAAAATTGAAGAATATGAAATAAGAAAAATTAATGATTTTCTTACTTTAGAAGATTTAAAAGATAAATTAGCTAGTAATAATTTAATACTAATTAAGGCTTATACAGATAAATTATTAGAAGAAAAATTACTTCCTTACTTAACTAAAGAGGAGATAATAAAATCAGAAGATTATAAATCAGAAATAGCAAAAATTAATTATCTAGCATCAAGGGCAATACTTAATTTGACCTTAAAAGGTTTACTCGAAAAAGGAATTAATGATTTAAGAGTCAAGAGGGATAAAAACAATAAGCCTTATGTAGAAAACACTCTAGGATTAAAGTTTAACATATCCCATACAGAAGACTTGGTCTTGTTAGCTTTTTCTAAAATAGAAGTAGGAATAGATGTTGAAAAAATAAATTATCAATTTGAGTTTAAGGATATATTAGAAAATTGTTTTACTAAAGATGAAATTATAAATATAGATAATAACATAATCAGTTTCTATAGATATTGGACTGCAAAAGAAGCCTATCTTAAATGTGATGGTATTGGTCTTGTAAGGAATTTAAAAGAGATTGAAATAATTTCTTTTGGAAATGAATTTATAGAAATTAATGATAGTAAAAGGAATACAATAAGTAGATTAAAGTCATTAAACTATGATGACAAATATTTCGGGGCAATATGCTTGGAGGAAAATTAATGAACATTGAATTAAAAGAAAAATTAGAAAAAATTTATGATGAACAAGTATGGCCGCATATGACATTAGGAGAATTTATTGAAGATTGTGCTAAAAAATATGGGGATAAAATTGCCTTAGTAGATGGAGATGTTGAACTTTCATATCAAGAATTAAATAGAAAAGCTTGCCAATATGCCAATGGTTTATTGAAAGCTGGATTTAAAAAGGGAGATAGAATCGTTCTTCAACTTCCTAATTGCCATGAATTTGTTATTATCCTTTTTGCCATGTTTAAGATTGGTTTGATTCCTGTATTATCCCTTCCAGCTCACAGGAAAAATGAAATAAAGGGAATATTAGAGAAATCAGGGGCAAAAGCATATATAGCTAAGGATAAATATCTTGGCTTTTCATATGTTGATATGATAAGAGAAGTAAGAGAAGAATTAAATATAGATTTTGAAGTTTATATTCTTGGAGATAATCAAGGATATAAAAATTTTTACAATCTTAACGATAAAGATTATTTATATCAACATATGGATGTTGACTATAAAGAAATAGGATTATTACTTTTATCGGGTGGTACAACTGGGATACCAAAATTGATACCAAGGAGACACTGCGATTATATCTATGTAGCAAAAGAAACGGCAAAGAGATGTAAAATGGATCAAGACAGTATCTATCTAGCTTCTCTTCCTATTGCTCACAACTTTCCTTTATGTTGCCCAGGGATATTAGGGACATTTTTTATAGGAGGCAAAGTTGTTTTATGCCCAGTAACAAGTCCAGATGAAATCTTGCCTTTAATTGAAGAAGAAAAGGTTACTATAACAGGCTTAGTTCCTGCTATGGCAAATATATGTATAGATTTTATAAAGGAAGATGATTACGATATATCTTCATTAAAGGTCCTTCAAGTTGGAGGATCAGTTTTAGAAGAAAAACTTGCTGAAAAAATAGAAAAAGAATTTGGTTGCAAACTACAACAAATTTTTGGAATAGCTGAAGGTCTGATTATGACAACTTCTTTAGATGATGATAGTAGAACTATATTTACAACTCAAGGTAAGCCTATAAGTGAGTTTGATGAATTGTTAATAGTTGATGAAGATGGAGAAGAGGTCAAAGATGAAGAGTACGGAGAACTCATAGTCAGAGGTTCTTACACAATTTATGGCTATTATAAGCTTCCAGAAGTAAACAAAAAATGCATAGACAAATATTTATATTTTAAAACTGGAGATAAGGCAAGAAAACTAAAAGATGAAAACTATCAGGTAGTGGGAAGAATTTCAGAAACAATAAATAGGGCTGGAGAAAAGATTACGCCTTCTGAAATTGAAGATATTTTACTATCCAATGAGAATATAGGAGATGTTCAAGTTGTAGGAGTACCTGATGAACTTTTGGGAGAAAAAATAGGAGTATTCATATTAAAAGATGAGAAGGACGAACTCTCATTAGAAGATATCAGGACATTTCTAGCAAATAAGAATGTAGCGGAATTTAAATTGCCAGATTCTATAAAATATATAGATTCATGGCCGCTAACTGCTTTGGGGAAAATTGATAGAAATAAATTAAAAAGAATAGAGTGAAAGGAGCGGAACATGGAATTTGATGCGAGAAAAGAAATTAAACTAATAATTGAAAAATGGTTAAAAGATACCTTGAAGAAATCAGACATAAAAGAAAATGACAATTTAATAGAAAAAGGCTTAAGTTCCATGCAAGTAATGCAACTTTCAGGAATTCTTAAAAAAGAAGGACTTAGAATATCCTTCGCAAAGCTCATTGAGAAGCCTACACTTAATTCATGGTTTGACCTAGTAGCTAATTCAAAAATTATTAAGAAACATTCAAAAGATAATAAGAAATCAAATGATGGCAAAGATTCATTCAATCTTACAGATGTTCAATATTCTTATTTTATAGGCAGAAGTGATGATCAAACTCTAGGTGGAGTGGGTTGTCATGCCTATATTGAAATAGATGGAAAAGATATAGATTATAAAAGATTGAATGATGCATGGAATAAACTTCAATATAGACATCCAATGCTCAGGGCAAGATTCACAGAAGATGGAAAGCAAGAAATATTAGATAAACCTTTTAGTGAAGAAATTGAAGTTTTTGACTTATCTAATTTAGATGAAAAAGAAAGAAAAATTAGATTAGATGAAATACGAAAAAATTTATCGCATAGAAAACTCAGAGTAGAAATGGGAGAAGTCGCAGGATTAAAACTTGCAAATCTGTCACAGAATAGAAATAAAATTTTCTTTGATTTAGATTTACTTGTTGCCGATGTCATGAGTATGAGTATTCTTTTGAAAGAATTAGGAGAATTGTATTTAGGAAAAGAATTAGACAATCTAAACAGTTATACCTTTAAAGACTATATAAATAATCTTGAAGTAGACTCTGAAATTTATAAAAAAGATCAAGAGTTTTGGAAAGAAAAAATAGGCTCATTTGAGATAGAAAGACCTAATTTACCATTAAAGAAAGCTCCTGAACAAATTAAAGAAACGAGATTTACTAGAAGAAAACGAGTTATTGAAAAAGATAAATGGAGCAAAATAAAAGAGCTTGCAGCAAGCTATAAATCTACTCCATCGATGGTTTTATTAACTGCATATGCTTTAATTCTAGAAAGATGGACTAACCAAGATAAGTTTTTTATAAACCTACCATTATTTAATAGAGATCTTTCAAATGAAAACATGAAAGATATGGTTGCTGACTTTACAAATATCTTATTAGTAGAGCATGAAAGAAAAAATGATACTTCTTTTCTAGAAACTTTGAATAGAATAAGCAAAACCTTTATAGACAATGCTAGTCATTCATCTTATAGTGGAGTTAAAGTTCAAAGGGATATATCAAAGTCGCAGGGTTCAAGCCTTAATGTAGCACCTGTAGTTTTTGCGTGCAACATAGATTATCCACTAGAAACTGAAACTTCAAGTAAAGCTTTGGGCAAAATTACATATATGGTATCACAAACCCCAGGAGTATGGTTAGATTTCCAATCTTATATAAAAGATGGAGATTTAGTATTATGCTGGGACAGTGTAGATGAACTTTTCCCTGAAAAAATGTTAGATGACATGTTAAATTCTTTAGAAGAACAACTTTTAAGACTAACTAAATATGATGATTGGATTGCAAAAAATGAAATTTCAAATAATTATTTACAATATAGAGAGTATAAAGAGTGTAATTTTAATTATAATAAGCATAAAAGTATTTATGCACCTGTAGCTGAAAAGTCGAGAGTTGATGCAATAAATCTAACAGTAACACAAAACAAAATAATTGCTATATGGAAAAAGCATCTAGATATGAGAGAAATATCTATTTATGATAATTATTTTAAAATTGGAGGTGATAGCTTAAAAGCTATGGGTATAATCAATGAAATTAAAAGGGTTTTTAAATTAGAAAACCAAATTTCAATGAACTTAATATTTACAAATCTAACAATAGAAAGAATATCGGATAAGATTGATGAAATTCTTGAAGATATAGAAGTTTATTCAATTTAATAAAAGAAAGGATGGATTTAATGAGTATAACAGAATTACTAGATATTTTAAACAATAAAAATATAGTTGTTTGGAAAGAGGGTTGTAACGTAAAGTTTAAAGCACCTAAGGGGAGTTTAACAGATGAATTAAAAGAACAACTTAAGATTAATAAATCAATGCTTTTAGAATATTTGGATAAAGAAAAAAATGTATATTTTAAAAGAGACGATGTAAATCGTTATGAAGAATTTGATTTAACAGAAATACAGAGTTCATATTTATTGGGAAGAAATAAAGCATTTGAATTGGGTGGTGTGGGTTGCCATGGGTATATGGAAATTGAATATAACGAGCTTTTAGATAAGAAAAAAATAGAGATAGCATGGAATAAAGTCATAAAAAAACACGATATGCTTAGAGCAATCATATATAAGAATGGTAAACAAAAAGTACAAAAGGATGTACCATTTGTTGAAGTTGAAGAGAATTTTTCAATAGATGAAAAAGAATTAGTTTTGAGGGAGAAATTATCCAACAAACAGTATAAAATTGGTGAATGGCCAATGTGTGATATTGCAATAACTAAAATAAATGAAAAAACATTGCTTCACTTTTCTGTTGATATGATAGTTGCTGACTATATAAGCATGAATATCATATTGAAAGATTTAGAAGATTTTTATTATAACCCCGAAAAAGAAGCGTGTAATTCTAGTAGCTATAGAGATATCGTTATATATGAAAAAGAGAGAAAACAAAATAAAAGTGCTAATAGCCAAGAAGATAAAAAATATTGGGAAAATAAGATAGGAAATATGGGAAACGCACCATTCTTACCGACACTAAAGACTGTAGATATAGAAGATAGCTCTTTTCTTCAAAAAAGTATATTTTTAAATGAAGACATGTGGAGTAAACTCTCTGATTTGTCAAAAAATATTGGTGTAACAGTTTCGGCTTTGGTTATGTCAGTATTGTCAGAAATAGTATATTACTGGTCAGGCACAAATAAATTTTGCATAAACACCACTTTATTTAAGAGGAGTTCTTTAAATATAAAAGATATTAATGAAATAGTGGGAGATTTTACGGATGTGAATGTATCGGCAATAGATATAGACAGTAAATTAACATTTAAAGATAGAATAATAAATCTGCAAAAGAATTTATGGATGGATATGGAACATAACTCATTTTCTGGAGTTGAAGTGTTAAGAATGCTTAGCAGATTAAAAGGTGAGAGTGTTGTAGTGCCGTTAGTTTTTACAAGCACAGTTGGTCTGTCAAATGAAAATGACGTATTGCTAAAGCGAAAAGTCAATTATAAAATCAGCCAAACACCTCAAGTTTATATTGATTGTCAGTTAGCAGAGGAAAGGACAGGAGCTAGAATAAATTGGGATATTAGAAAATTTGTGTTTGATCAAGTTGTTATTGATGAAATGTTCGCAGGTTTTGTAAATATAATTAAGGGACTATGTAAAAATCCGAATAAAATTCTAGTTTTGAAAAATCCAGTGGAATTACCTGAAAATATTCTGCAAGTTAGAAATGATATTAATTCAACACAAAGAAATTTTCCAAAAAGAACTTTAGGAGATGGATTTTTAAAAATGCTAAATAAAAATCCAGAGAAAACAGCTCTAGTTTTCAAGGGACATACTTATTCTTATAGAAAATTAAGCTTGTATGTTAGTTCGATAATGGAAGTATTAAAAAACAATAAAATAGGATATGGAGATAGAATAGCAGTTAATATTGAAAAAAATGAGTGGCAGATTGCATCTGTACTAGCTATTGTATTAAGTGGCGCTGTATATGTCCCAATAGACGTAGATCAGCCTATTAATAGAAAAAACAAGATTCTAAAAAAGGCAGATGTTAAAGTGGTTCTATCATGTGATGAAGAGTTGAGTAATTCTGAATTTAAAAATATAAATTTACACAATATTTCTTTAAGTGAATTTTGTAGCATGAAAGATTTAAATTTAGAGAAATATTATATGGATGATGCTTATGTAATCTTTACTTCTGGAACTACCGGTGAACCTAAGGGTGTAAGAATAACGCATGATGCAGCTATGAATACAATAATTGATGTCAATGAGAGATATAGGATACAAGAAACAGACGTGTTTTTGGGGTTAGCGAAATTATCTTTTGATTTATCGGTATATGATATATTTGGGTGTTTTGATATTGGAGGAACATTAGTACCTGTCTCTTATACACATCTGACGCTGCCGACGATATGCAGTGTG
>CAMYEU010000070.1 GCA_947254465.1 uncultured Gemella sp.
GCGTCAGATGTGTATAAGAGACAGATCCCCATTAGAATTAACATAACTCCTGCCATTAGTGTTGCAACAGTTAATCCTGCAATCCCGTGTTCTGCTATAATTCCATAAATAATAACGACAAATGCTGCAGTAGGCCCACCAATCTGGACCCTACTCCCACCTAAAAATGAAATAAAAAAACCTGCTATAATCGCAGTATAAAGACCTTGTTCTGGATTAACCCCAGATGCAATCGCCAAAGCAATCGATAAAGGCAATGCTATAACAGCTACTATTAAACCAGCAATTATATCTTTTAAGCATTGTTCTTTTGTATAATTTTTCATTACACTAAATAACTTCGGCTTAAGATATTTAAATGAATTCATCTTCTCCTCCTACTTCCTGAGAATCTTTAGTATTACTAGTTTAGCATATAATGAACAAAAACTCTAGTTAAATAAGAAATACTCTTGAAATATTTTAAAATTTTATAATATCTCTTATAAAAACTAAAATTAAATCTATTATATAATAAATTTTATCTTGTTATAAATTAAAAAAGACTTGAAAATTTTACTTTTCAAGCCTTAGATAATCATCTATAATATTTTTAATTAAATTTCTCTTTGATATCACTAACAACATCCACCAATAGTTCCTTATTCGCAGTATCATACCAAGTTCCATCCATTTTATTTCTAAACCATGTTAATTGACGTTTTGCATAACGGCGTGAATTCTGAGAAATAGCTGCAATAGTATCTTCTTTAGAAACATTACCATTAAGATACGGAATCATCTCCTTATATCCTATTGCACCCAGAGCTTGCAGTTCCATACCATATTCATCTATAATATCTCTGACTTCTTGTTCAAATCCTTCTTCAAACATCAGCTCAACTCGCTTATTAATACGATTGTATAGAATTTCCCTATCGGTGTTAAGAACTATTAAAAATGGATTATAACAATCAAGAACAGTATCCCCATTATTATTTGTCGTTACAGATTTCTTTTCATTCATTACATAATTATATGCATTAATTACACGACGATGATTTTCTATGTCAATCGCATTATATGTATCTTGATAGTTTTCTTTTATATACTCTCTTGCCATATTAACATCAATATCATAAGTTTTTTCCTCTAAATCAGTAAATTCATAATTATTAAGAACAGCATTCATATAAAAACCAGTTCCTCCGATTAATAAAGGCATCTTTCCTCGACCATGTATCTCTTCAATTTTCTTACGCGCAAGTTTTTGAAAATCATAGACAGAACAAGTATCCGTAGGTTCTAGTTCGTCTATCAGATGATGAACTACCCCATCCATCTCTTCTTTTTTTACCTTTGCAGAACCAATATCAAACTTTTTGTAAATCTGGACACTATCTATAGAAATTATTTCACAGTCGAACTCTTTTGCAAGTTCTATACTAAGTGCCGTTTTCCCAACCGCAGTTGGTCCTACTATCGCAATTAAAGGTATTCTTTCCATCTTACCTCCTACACTATACGTTTAAACATTTTTTCTAAATCTTTCTTCTCCATTTTTGTAATTATCGGACGGCCATGTGGACATGTAAATGGATTCTTACATTCATAAAGATCACTAATAACCTTATTCATCTCAACATCTGTTAGAACTTGATTTGCTTTTATAGACATTTTACAGCTTGCCATAGCAATTGCATCATTTCTTAATTCGTTAAAAGTTATATTGTTGTTTCTAAGAACTTTCTCAACAATAATTTTTATCATTTGCTCTTCATCTTCTTCTATCCAACCAGGAAATTCACGAACAACATAAGAATTATCTCCAAACTCCTCAAAAACAATACCAAGTTCCTCGAATTTTTCCAAATTATTACGAACCTCAGCCGCTTCTTCTACAGAAAAATCAAACATAAGCGGTATTAACATCTGTTTTTTATAATTCTTTCTTTCAATAAATTCACGTTGTAATTTCTCATAATTATATCTTTCTGCAGCAGCATGCTGGTCTATAAGGAATAGCTTATTATCCGCTTCTGATAAGATATATGTTTTAAAAATTTGTGCCAATACTTTTAAATCTGGTAGAGTACGAACTTTTGTATCATCATCTTGAACAATTTTCGCATCTTTGATTTCATTAAAATGACTATCATCTTTTACTACATTAGAAACTACTTTTTCTGTTCGATCATCATAACTCGAGTTATCTTCTTTTTTAGAGAAATTCATGAAGTTCTCTATCTCTTTTTTAGTTGGTTTATCACCATACTTATTTCTATTGTCACGAGGATGTGAACTATAACTTAAATCTGGTAAATCGCTCTTAATTTTTTGAGTTTTGTTTCTTTGATTAAACGTATTTTCTTTACTTTGTACTGGTATTTTTTCTTCTCCTGATTTCGACAATAAGTCTCCTCCAAAAAGAATTTCATCTTCTTGAATAACATGACTTGCTACTTCTTCTTGAGTATCAGGGAAACTAAGTTCAACCTCTAAATCAACTTCAGGTTCTTTTTTCTCTTCTGAAAAAATATTCTTGTCTTCTACATCTCCAAATTTATTATCTAGTTCATCTAAGAAATTTATTTTTTCGATTTTCGCTTTTTCTTTTTTTGTAAGAACATTATTCATTCCTTGTGGAATATATGTATAATTACTTAATCTTTCAGCGATAACTTCTTTGATTAGACGTATTAGCTCAGCTTCTTTCGATAATCTAACTTCTTGCTTAGTTGGATGCACGTTTACGTCTAATAAAATTGGATCCATCTCAATATTAATTACACATAAAGGATACCTATTAATCATTAATAGCGTTCCGTAAGCATCGATTATAGCATTTTGAATTCCATAGTTTTTAATATAACGCCCATTGATAAAAATATTTATATAATTCTTACTAGCTCTCGTCTCTTCAGGAACAGAAATATAACCGAATACTCTATAATCATCATTATTACCACTAAATTCAATCATATTTCTAGCAACACCCATATTATAGATTTTAGATAAAATCTTATGAACATCACCATCACCATAAGTTTTAAAAGTAATCTTTCCATCTACATGTAGTTCAAAAGCTACATTAGGATAAGACAGAGCGAACTTATGAATAATATTAGTAATATTTGCTTGTTCTGTATGCGGATTGCGCAGATATTTCAACCTTGCTGGTGTATTATAAAATAAATTCTCTACACTTAAATCAGTCCCCTTAATAGGTGCATAGTATTCCTCAGAAACTACTTTTCCACCTTCAAGAACTAACATTTTTCCCTGTGCTTCTCCTGCACAACTCTTAATTACTACTTTACTTACTGATGAAATACTCGCTAATGCCTCACCTCTAAAACCTAGCGTTTCTATGTGAAATAAATCATAATCAGCACTTATTTTACTAGTCGCATGACGTAAAAATGCACGTGCCAAATCATCATTAGAAATACCACTTCCATTGTCAATAATTCTAATTTGTTGAATACCAAATTCCTTGATTATAACTTTAATATTTGTACTTCCTGCATCGATAGAGTTTTCTACAAGCTCTTTAACAACAGAAGAAGGTCTTTCGACTACTTCTCCCGCCGCTATTTTATTTGATAGTTCTGCAGATAATATATTTATTTTTCCCATTTAATTTATTTCACATCCTCACTTATTTTTCTCTGTAATTCGTAAAGAAGATTAAAAGCCTGCATTGGTGTTGTTTCTAAGAAGTTTACACTTTCTAATTGTTTTTTGATTTCATCAAATTTCTCATTATCACCATCGAAATCCAATTGTAATTTTGCATAATTTTTTCCTGATTTCTCTTCAGCTTTTAGTTGTTTTCTAATATTTTTCTCTAATTCTTCTTTAAGTTCTTTTTCTAGTTCAGAGCGAAGTTGTAATCTTAGAGCTTCTTCATCTACTTTTACAACATCTTCTTTAACTACTCTACTACTAAATTCTTTTTCTAGTTCTTGACGAAGTTGTGCTCTTAAAGCTCCCTCGTCTATTTTTACAACTTCTTCTCTAACTACTTTACTACTGTATTCTTTTTCTAGTTCTTGACGTATTTTTTCTCTTAGTTTTCCTTCAGATTCTTGTGATGAAGCATCATTTAATAATACTTTGTTATATCTAGCATTATCAACAACGTCCTCACTACCTTTATTTCCACTTTCTAATTCTCTTAGGATTTTATTAGCACCTACAATAACATCTTCTGGAAGATGGGCAAGCTGCGCTACATGAATACCATAACTCTTCTCAATAGGTCCTTCATTAATTTTATATAAGAAAATTAGTTTTCCATGATCTTCTTTTGCGGAAACATGGATATTCTTTATTCCCTGGGTAATATTTTCTAACTTTGTAAGCTCATGATAGTGAGTTGAGAATAATGTTTTACATTTGATAGTATTATTAATGTATTCTAATATCGATTGAGCTAAGGCAATACCATCATATGTCGATGTACCACGCCCTATCTCGTCAAAAATTAATAATGAATTTGCAGTAGATTCGACTAAAGCATTTTTCGCCTCAATCATCTCAACCATAAACGTTGATTTACCACCTGCAAGATCATCACTCGCCCCTATTCTCGTAAATATTTTATCAAAAATCGGTAAATTCGCAGAAGTCGCTGGAACAAAAGATCCAATTTGTGCAAGGATTACTATAAGAGCAAGCTGTCTCATATAAGTAGATTTACCAGACATATTAGGCCCTGTAATAAGCAAGATATTATTATCTTTATCTACTTTGCAATCATTACTAATATAACTATCAGCACTCACATTTCTTTCAACAATCGGGTGACGACCATCAACAATATCAATAATATTATTATCATTGAACTCAGGCTTCACATAACCATATTCTTCTGCCACATCAGATAATGAAACGAACACATCAATATCACTTAGAGTATTCGCAACTCTTTGCAGTCTTACTATATAATTATGAATCTTCGTCTTAACTTCTTGGAATAATTGTAATTCTAACTCTTCGATTTTTGTCTTAGAGTTTACGATATGTTCTTCAACTTTTTTCAGTTCTTCAGATACGAATCTCTCACAGTTAGAAAGTGTTTGTTTCCTATGATAACCTAGTTCTGTTGGATCTATAGTCTTAAGCCCTACTTTAGATACTTCGATAAAGTAACCGAAAATCTTATTGTATCCAACTTTTAGATTTTTAACCCCAGTTCTCTCTTTTTCACGTTCTTCAATTTCTAGTAATATTCTATTCCCATTCTTACTAGCATTTTTATAACCATCTAATTCTTCATTGAAGCCTAATTTAATTACATTTCCATCTTTAACTGTTTGACCAGCTTCTTCATGGATTGTCTCTTCAAGATAGTCGTATAAATCTGTTAATTCATCGATATTCTCTGCGATATCTTTTAATTTAGTAGATTCAAATCCTAATAACAATTTCTTAATTTCAGGTATTTGAGCTAATGTTTTCTTTAGATTTAATAATTCCTTAGGACTTACAATATTATAAGAAACTTTTGTAGAAATCCTCTCAAGGTCATATACTTCTTTCAAACTAGTTTTCACATCAGCTTTTTCAAAATAATGTTTAGTAAAATCTTCTACGATTTCCTGACGTTTTTTAATTTCTTTAAGATCTAGCAATGGATTTTCTAACCATTTTTTAAGTTTTCTTGAACCCGCAGCTGTTGATGTTTTATCCACAATACTAAGAAGAGAACCTTTCTTCCCACCATTAGCCATATTTTGAGTAACTTCTAAGTTTTTTAATGAGTAGTTCGTCATATAAACAAACTTATCTTTGAAATATACTTCAAAATCTTTAAGGCTTGAAATATCTTTATTTTGAGTTTTTTCAATATAATCTAAAAGAACATCACATGCAATACGCAGATTGTTGTCAGTAAGATTATTTGTTTTTTCCTTAGTAATATCATTATTTAATTCAACTTCAGTAATATAAGCACTAATATCCAACTCTTGATCCTTTATGCTTATTACTTCTTTAATATTATTTTTTAAGACTTCATCTTGAAGGTCAGC
Organism: uncultured Gemella sp.; assembly: GCA_947254465.1. GTDB lineage: Bacteria > Bacillota > Bacilli > Staphylococcales > Gemellaceae > Gemella. The sequence goes on from CAMYEU010000070.1 coordinate 6,018, forward strand.
CATAGTTTTAAGGACAGTACAACGGCTGTCCCCTGTCATAATATCACAAAACGCGAAGTAGATATTATTATCCTTTACATATGCACTACCTAGGTAATTATTCTCATCATAGTTTTTGTAGTTCATATAAGTCCCTGGTGTGATTACTTGAACAACTTTACGCTCTACGATTTTCCCTTGACCAGGTTCTGAAACTTGTTCGCATATTGCTACTTTATATCCATTATTTACTAAAGTATCAATGTGAGTTGCTGATGAATGAAATGGAACTCCACACATAGGAATTTTTTCAGTTCCCCCATCACGAGCAGTTAAGGTTATTTCTAATATTTTTGACGCTCTAGTAGCATCTTCAAAGAACATCTCATAAAAATCACCAAGACGGTAAAATAAAAACATGTCCTGATAATCTTTTTTTATCTTCAGATATTGTTCTATCATTGGAGTATATTTCATCTCAAAAGTTCCTTTCTCTTTATTTCTTCCATGTATTTATAACATATATAATTTTAGCATAAAACAGCATTTTTTAGTAGTATGACATAGTTTAAAACAAAAATTTTACACACTATTAAATTATAAATATTAATTGTTACCATTTATTTTTAATTAATACCACTACCCTCAAAAGTTGCTTATATCCCTTCAATATTGTATAATTACAACAAAGGAGTTGACTTATGTTAAATTTCATAAAAAATAAAACAAATTTATCGATATTGATTTTTTATTTTATATTTAGTTTTTCTAGTTTATTATTTATATTACTAGCTGAATATAATAATAATAAAACACCTACATTATTCCTTAAGCAATTTGTTTTCTATTTAGTTGGTCTTGGAATAATTTATTTACTTCAAAAAATAACAATAGATTATATAGAAAAATTCTCTATAGCATTCTATTTATTCGCACTAGTTCTTTTAGTTGGAATATTTTTAGTACCTACTAATTTTGCTCCTATTGTAAATGGTGCACGTAGTTGGTATAATCTCGGAATATTCACCCTACAACCCTCTGAATTTGGTAAAATAGCCACTGTTGCTATGGTTAGTATGCTAATAAAAGAAAAAAGTTTTAAAGATAATACCGACACTATAAAACTTTTAAAATTAGCATTAATAATCTCAATACCTTTCGTATTGGTTGCTAAAGAAAATGATTTAGGAAATGGCTTATTTTTCATCTTTTTATTCTTAGGTTTAGTATTTTTAGTCTGTAATAAAGGAAAAACATTATTCAGAATTTATTCTTTAGTTATAGCTGGTCTAGCAATTCTTATTCTTGCTGCTTTATACTTTCCAAGACTTCTTAGTCTCATTGGATTAAAATCTTATCAACTTAACCGTATCCTTTCATGGTTAAATCCTGAGGCATACAAACTCGATTATTCTTATCAAATTACTCAGGTTCTTAATGAGATTAAATTAGGTGGACTTACAGGGACATTCGCTAAAAATAAAAACTATATAGATGAACAATTTAATGATTTTATCTTTTCTATAGTTGCCAAAAATTTTGGTTTTATCGGTGCTACAATATTCTTAATTATATTCTTTATATTTATACTAAGATTATTCAGTATAATGAAAAAATGCGAACAAGGTAACTACAGCTATTACTTTATTTTATTAGCTATTTGTAGTTTTTGCTTCTCATTCTTCATCAATATTTTTTCAACACTTAGTATTATTCCTGTAATTGGTATAAGTATGCCATTTATAAGTTATGGTGGAAGTTCATTAATAGCTAACAGTATTCTCTTCGGAATAATCGTTAAAATAAACGCTACGATTCATGAAGAATATTTGGAAGATGAATATTACGAAAACTACGAAGAAGAATATGATGAAGCTCAATATATTGATGATTCTCATCCTTTAGATCCTGTATATGATAATAACAACAATAACTATTACGAGGAAGAACCTCAACAATATAGAAGAAGTAAAAGAAAAAGATAAAAAAATGAGGATAGAAAAAATTTCTATCCTCATTTTTCGTTTTATTTTCTTACATCTTCAATGAATTTATCATCGATAG